>JBKPOZ010000011.1:0-8416 GCA_046733355.1 Pseudomonadota bacterium
CGCGCGATTTCAAGATGCACTACCGGCTTGCGCGCGCGGCTCGGCTTACCAAATATTTTTGCGCGCACGATCCAATGGCGGCGTCCTCCGGGCCGCTTCGAAGGCGCCACAGCGGAAAAGGCAGTGCCGTTCCCGACCACCGCCATTGGATTGGGGGCTTTTCATCTCGCGCTGTCAGCCGCCCGGGCGAGGCCCTACCAGGGCGCTCCCACGCGGGTTGACTGGCATGCTTTCAGCGTCAGGAGAGAGCCACGAGTTCTGAGTCCGTTAGATGCGCGGGCACAATGACGACCGGTACAGGGTATGTACCTGCAGTACGCCCCAGATCCGAGACGAGGCGGCCTGGCCCTTGCTCGGTCGACCCTGCTGCGAGCACTAAAAGTGCAATGTCGTCATCCTCTCGGATAAGCCGGAAAATCTGCTCGGCAGGGTCACCCTCCCGTACGAACGTTTCTATGGAGACATGTGCGATGCCTTGCGCGCGTTTAGCGTGTGCCTCGAGCAGCTTCTGAGCCTCGTCGTGCGCCTCGGCTCGGACAATATCGGACACAAGCACCCAATCTATTTCAGGGTAGGGCGGTTCAATCACTCGCAGCAGAACTAATACAGAGTTGAGCCGCGATGCACGACGGGCGGCATAGTAGACGGCCTTGTCGCAATCAGGCGACTCGTCCACCAAGGCGAGAAGCTTCGGAATGTGCCCTGATTCATAGCTCCGCCGAATGCGCCTACTTGTATTCGGGCTCGAGGACATGTTGCGTTGGCGTGCCTCTGTCTGGACCTTCTGAAGTTAATGGGCAGGCGACGGTCTAATCCCATAGCTTTTCAGCGAAAACACATAGGTCTGAGGTGATGGATTTCAATAAAGTGGCAATCATAGTTGAGCCGAACGCCGTCGTCGCTCCGCCATACAAGCGATATTGTTGGTGATCACAAGCAACGCCAGGTCAAGGATCGCTCGATCCGACGCAAGTTGCTCGATGCAAGTGGGTGAGCGCGAAGGGGAGCTGACGCGCTTGACGAATTGATCCGCAGTTGAGCGCGTTACGACTGACGTTCGGTCACGCTGTGCTGGAACAAATTTCGGCATAAGCGGTTAGATTCGTCGTACATTGCTACGGAGGAAGCTCTCATGAACAAGCTGTTAATTGCCGTTGCACTTACGGGTGGAATGCTCGCGACACCGGCACTGGCCGACTTCTATATTGTCCGCGAAGGGACTGCTCCGTGTAAGGTCGTAGAGACCCGGCCAACGGATACAAAGATCACGGTGGTCGGAAACAAGGTCTACAAGACCCGAGTGGAGGCGCAAAAAGAAGTCACGACCGTCTGCAAATAACGGTGCTGCTACCGAGGCCGCCCGTTCCACGGCGCCCTCGCTGCCGTCCGCCCAGGGGTGGAACTCACGAGGTCTCTTTTCGCATCCGCATATACTCACGTACCGATTGGCGCGGCTTGGGACACTTCACCCGACACCCAGTCACAGCTCGATTCCATCGGCATAACGGGGCAGGGGTCGTTGATGATCTGTCGCTGCCGGCTCTGGCCCTGTTCTTCCGAGATCCATTCGGAAGCGGCTCGAAGTACCCGCGCAGGCAAATCGCCAGACAAGAACCGAATGAAGTCTGCTTTTGCTCTTTTCCTGTCGCCGTAAGCGTTCGAGAGAAATTCATAGACATTGGCGACCGAGTGAGGGCCGCACCGGAGTTCTATGAGCTCTTCCGCGAGCCTCCGAACGTCTGGTAATTCCATTTGGGAACCCGAATCGATTCCGTATTCGCAGGCCGTTTTTGGCCAGTGTTCTGCGTTGTCGCGCGCCGCTGCTGTGCGCGGCGCAGTTCACCACTTTAACGCACGTTAAAGCTTCGGGTTCGATCGATCACATTTTTCTGTGGCAATGAAAGCGGACCGCAGCCCGCCGCAACCCGGGGTGCCTAGCAGGCCGGAGCAGAGAAAAGCCGAAACGCATACCAGAATGCGCGGCGTAGCCGCTCGTCCAGGTGGGTGGTCGGGAAGGGCTGCAACTGTGCCTGCGATGCATAACTGTCCTCAAACAATGTGGTAGGATGCGCTCGTCAGCCTGAGGGAGAGCATGCGGCGGCGCGATTTCATTGTGCTGCTCGGCGGCGCGATGGCGTGGCCGCGCGGCGCGGGCGAGATTACGACGAATTGGAGGAATCATGGGCCTCGCGCCGCGCGATGCGGAAGCATTACTTCGGGTCAGAGCATTCGAGTCCTCGTGGCGGGAGCTGGGATGGGTCAACGGCCGTAACGTCCATTTTGATTATCACTGGGCACCCGGGGACGCTGAGGTCTTTCGTGCTCGCGCCAATGAGCTAGTGGCCTCTGCGCCAGAGGTCATTCTGGCAAGTGGCACGCCAGTCCTAGCCGCGGTGCGAGAGGCGACAGACACGATCCCTATCGTGTTCGTTGGGGTCTCCGATCCAGAAGGAGCGGGCGTAGTCACGAGTCTTAGCAAGCCCGGCGGGCGTATTACCGGATTTGCCAATTTCGAACCGCAAACTAGTGGAAAATGGCTGGACCTCCTTAAGCAAGTAGCGCCCCGTGTCACCCGGGCCGCTGTTCTTCGCAATGCAGATGCGCTCGCAAGATTCATGAAGGCATTTGAGGAGGTGGCACCGTCTTTGGGCATGCACACGATCGAGTTGAATGCACGTAATACGATTGAAATCGAACGTGCGCTTGATGCGATGTCTGGCCAGCCAAATATCGGCCTAATTGTACTCCCCGATCCTATTTTCGCGGCATCACGCCGAGCGATCATTGAGTTAGCGGCAGGGCATCGCATCCCGGCGGTTTATCCATTTCGATCCTTCACCGACGATGGCGGCCTAATTTCCTATGGCGTTGACGTTCCAGATCAAATGCGGCGAGCGGCCTTCTACATCGACCGCATCATAAAAGGCGAACGGCCGGGTGATCTGCCGGTGCAGGCGCCTACCAAGTTCGAGTTGGCAATCAATCTCAAGACGGCCAAGGCGCTCGGCCTGACAATCCCACCGGCCGTGCTCACAATCACCGACGAGGTGATCGAATGAGGAGGCGAGAATTCATCGCGCTGCTCGGCGGCGTAGCAGCGGCATGGCCGTTCCCGGCGCGCGCGCAGGAAGCCCCGCTACTGGTACCCACCAATTCTCCAAGGAGAATGCGAAATGATTCGTTTCTGCATCACCTTGTTCACAGCGATTACCCTCGTGCCAGCAGTTTGCTTTTCCCAGTCACACTCCCCGTACGCAGGCTTTGAGAAGCGTTCAATAAAAGCTCTATCTGATCAGCAGATCAGCGACCTCCGCGCCGGGCTCGGAATGAGCCTTGCCTGGGCGGCAGAACTAAACGGGTATCCTGGCCCAAGACATACACTGGAATTCGCCCGCGAATTGAACCTGAGCCAAGAGCAGCAAACGAAGCTCAAAGAGCTGTTTTCCGCAATGACAGCGGAGTCAATTCCAATCGGCGAAACGCTTATCGCTGAAGAAGCGGAACTTGACGCGCAGTTCGCAGGCAGAACGGTAACTCCGGAGAGCCTTTCCGCCGCTACTCAAGCAGTCGGAAGAACCCAAGCGGCTTTGCGAACCACACATTTGAAATACCACTTGCTTACACTCCAGCTCCTCACGGCCGTACAAGTCGAACGCTACAACCAGCTGCGCGGATACGCGTCTCAGGGCACGACCCAACTCGACACAACCGGTGAAACGGAGCGTGCGTGCCGAGGCCCTGAACTGGCACTCATGAGAGCCGGCCGTAAATCAAGGATTACGAGCTTGGCGCCGTGACCCAGACCAGAACGACAAACAGCGCGACTGCGAGGCCCAACGACCCCAACATCATCAGCTCGCGGATGCTTCTGCGTTCCTGCGGCAAATCGTCAATGAGGCCCAACATCAGTTGGCGGGGTTTCTCCTGGTCAGGGAATTCCTCAATGTGCTGCGGAGCCATGGCTTGCCTCCTGATTCCCTCCAAGGGGAACGCGAAGCCGAGGGGTAACGTTCCGCGCTGCGCTGCGAACGCGCTGGAATGCGCGAGCTACTACGGCTTCACGCAGGCTTGGGTCCATCGTGCTGGTTGGAGCTTGAGCTACCGGAACCAGGGGATGGTCACTCGGACCGTAATGTTTGCGCCAGG
Organism: Pseudomonadota bacterium; assembly: GCA_046733355.1. Lineage (GTDB taxonomy): Bacteria > Pseudomonadota > Alphaproteobacteria > Rhizobiales > Xanthobacteraceae > VAZQ01. The sequence continues at coordinate 4,147 of JBKPOZ010000011.1, forward strand.
TTCTCCCACACAACACCCGCCGCACACAGGGTGGCGAAGCGATGATCAGCGGTCCGCCGGTTGTGGCGAGACCCGGCCTGCCCGCAGCGATGATGTCGGAATCAGAAAGGACTGCCATGCCGTCGACGACGGGGCCAGCGCCAGGCAAACATCATGACTGCGAGAAAAATGGCAATGACGATCAGAGACACGAGCCACTCGGGCATGGTACTTCCTCCTGCGGACAGGGTTGCAGCGGCGACACGACTATATGGAAAATGCCAGGGCATGTCGCGCAATTATTGCGCTTATGGCTTCCGTTTGCGCCTGCCGATGCCGCGCTTCAAGGGCGAGTCCGGCTTCGCGCTACGTTCACGGAACGCCCTTTTGACGAGAGCGATGATGTCCTCGCTGGTGTGGTCTATCAGCGGCTTGTCGAGCGGGAGATCGAGAAGCAGTTGCCGCACGTTTCCCAGCATGTTGGCCATGAAGGCCTGCCTTGGCGGCAAGCGGGCGTGCCTGACTTTCGTTAGAAGCTCAAGCTGAGCGTTCCATGCTTTTCTCCCCATGCGATCCTCCTTGGTTCGCGGGGGTCAGGTGGACCGCAACGACACGCCGCCATCAAACAGAAGTGATGACAGCACGTTTTGCGGCTTGGTCAAATCAGCCAAAGTATAGGTGTCGAGAACCGCCAGAAATGCCTCGGTTGCATCGCGCAGAGCGCTGCGGAGCACGCAGACGCGCTCGATGGGGCAATAGCCCTTGTGCTCGAGGCAGCCGATAACATAGAGCTGATCCTCTGTGTCGCGCACCACTTGGCCGATATTGATATCGCGCGGTTCACGCATCAGCCGGATTCCGCCGCTACGGCCGCGCACTGCGTCGAGGTAGCCCATTTGGCTGAGACGGTTGACGACCTTCCTCAAGTGCGCCCTCGAGATACCGAAACTCCGCGCTACATCGTTGACCGTCGTCAGCTTACCGTCATTGAGCGCGACCTGAATGAGGGTGCGCAGGGCAAAATCGGTATAAAGGGTGACTCGCATATCGTCTTCATCCGCCGGTCGCCGTGAGTCCCAATGTAACATACATTAACGGGTATCGCGCTCAAGCAGCTCGCTTCGGCCTTGAATGGGCAGACACAGTTCGGGCCGTACGCGGATTGCACAAGATCAACCGAAGCCGCTGCCCATGTCATGGCCGCCCATCGGCTGGACCGCTGGCCTCGCCGCCAGGCTTGAAGCGGACGCTTTCGGAAGTGATTTAGGCATGGTGTCTCCGTGGAACGCCGCGGCGGCCGGACGTTAGTCGTTAGGGATTAGTCGTCTTCCCCTTCCTCTTCGCCTTGGTGTTCGGCGGCCAACCTGCCCCGAAATGAGATCCTTGGCTTCCTCGCGCGTGAGGCCTACCCGCATCAATTCCGCAATTGCCTCTTCGCTGTCTTCGGTCGAGTCATGGCCTTTCAGGTCAAGAGCGCGGGCGGGGGAGAGACCGCTCTCTCGACCTGTTTTATGCTCCTGAGGGTGGGGCAACGGATCGGGACAAAATTCGCGGAACCGATCGGGCGCCATCTCGGTGTAGCGAACCGTGTGCTGGATGTTTTTGTGCCCGAGATAAGCCTGCAGAGATCGGATATCGTGGCCCTTGTCAGCGAGCAGATAGCCGCAGGTGTGCCGAAGCATGTGCGGATGGACCGGAAACGGTAGCTCGGCCCGCCGTCCGATTCGTGCGAGGAGGGCGTGGAATGCCTTGGGCGTCATAGGCCCATCGCGTTCCGTGAGGAACACGAATGTCCCCCTCTGCAAGCGCCTCAACGCCCGTATTTCGTCATCCTGCAGCGGGTGTGTGCCGGGGCTGCCTTGGTTGCGCCTGCGCACATGCAAGGTGCCGGCATTGAAATCGACCTGAGACCATTGCAGGTCGCACAGTTCGCACGCCCTCAGGCCGTGCCGATAGGCAATCAGAATCATCGTGGCGTCGCGGTGGCCATACCGGCTACCGGAGCGCGCCGCGTCCATCAGCTTGTCGATTTCGTGCTGCGTCAGATAGTCGCGTGTTCTAGCTGCGGGATTTGCAGTGGCCCGTGTCGCCTGCTCAGCCCCTGAATTTCCCATGCTATTGTCTCCGATGTCGTGACTAGCGAATAAATAGACATTTCCCCGTCAGTCGTCAACACCACTCAAAAAGCAGATAGCGTTCCGCCTGGGGTTTGCGATAGAAGAGGACCAGCCTTGGTGTGTGGAGACCACCCATGACGACAAGACCTGACCACCATCCTGAATATGAACAATATGAACTGGCCCACCTGGAGCTGTTTGGCGGGTTGGCAATAGCGCTTTTGATGTTCGCGTGGACCTTCGGGGTCTTCGCTCGCTAGCGTATCGCGCTGAGTAAGTCTTCGCGTAACGTCCGCTCCGGATCAGAAACGGACAGTGACCCCTCGCATCTTACGCAGTGACGTTCGTACGCGCATTGCACAAGATCAGCTGGAGGCGCTGCGATGTTCTGACACCAAGGGACATGCGAGAGCCGCTTTGCGTCATAGCGGGCCGCACGAATAGGACTTTTGCGTTCACAGTCTAAAAGTGTGTCTGCGCATCAATTGATTGCTCAACGCACGCCTGACGCGTTTCCGGGCTCCACTCGTCTGGCTGCTCCAATCCCGACGGCAATGGAACATGCACCGAAGCTGGATTTCTGACTGGGACCCGGAGAATAAGGAGTTCTGGGAGTCGACAGGCAAATACATTGCCCGCCGCAATCTCATCTGGTCGATCGCCGCCGAGTTCCTCGGATTTTCAATCTGGCTGCTCTGGAGCATCGTCGCAGTGAAGCTGCCCCAGGCCGGCTTTCATTACACCACGGACCAACTGTTTCAGCTCGTGGCAGTCCCAGGACTGATCGGGTCGCTGGCCCGTTTCCTGTACGCCTTCGCTCCGGCCATATTCGGCGGTCGCAATTGGACCATCTTCAGCGCTGGGGTGCTTTTCCTCCCCACGCTTTCGCTCGCCTATTTCGTGACGCAGCCTGAGACTCCGTTCTGGCTTATGTTGACCGTAGCGGCGACTGCCGGGCTTGGCGGCGGCAATTTCGCCTCCAGCATGGCCAACATCTCCTTCTTCTTCCCTCACCGCATGAAGGGTGCGGCGCTCGCCTTGAACGCAGCCGGCGGGAATATCGGCGTCAGCGTTGTGCAGTTCGTTACCCCGCTGCTGTGGGGCGCCGGCTTTGTCAGTCTTTACCTTGCGACACCCACCGGGGACGGTCTTTATCTCCAGAACGCCGGATTGATGTGGATCGTCCCGATCACGGTTGCCTGCATCGGCGCGTGTTTATTCATGAACAATCTCACCCTGGCGAGCGCGTCCCTGCAGGAGCAATTGGTGATCCTCAAGCGCAAGCAGAACTGGGTGATGTCCTACATTTATATCGGGACGTTCGGCTCGTTCATCGGTTATTCAGCGGCGTTTCCCCTGCTGCTGAAAACGCAATTTCCCGCGGTCACGGTAGGAATTGCCTTTCTCGGCCCGCTGGTCGGCTCCATTGCGCGTCCGCTCGGTGGTCTGCTCTCGGACAAAGTCGGCGGCGCGAAGGTGACGTCCTGGACTTTTATCGCAATGTGCGGCGCGGTGCTGGGCGTGATGTACTTCGTGGATCACAAGAACTTTGCCGGCTTCCTCACCATGTTTCTGGCTGTTTTCACTCTGACCGGCATGGGCAATGGGTCGACCTATCGGACGATTCCCGCGATCTTCCGCGCCGAGAAGCTGAAGGAAACCGAGGGCAAGGGCGAGACTGCCCGCGCGCTCGCGCTCAAAGCAGCGGGGCTCGAAGCCGCGGCCGCGCTCGGGTTCATCGGCGCAGTCGGCGCCTGCGGCGGCTTCCTCATCCCGCGCGCGTTCGGCGCCTCCATTGCCGCCACCGGTGGGCCCTATATCGCGCTTGAAATTTTCCTGCTGTTCTACATCACCTGTATCGCGCTCAACTGGTGGTACTACCTGCGCAAGTCGACGATCTTTGGGCAAGCGAACGTGTGAGGCCGAGCGCCTGTTAATCCGAGCTCCCTGTCAAGCGGATCATTCGTGGGCCGGCCGACGGCGCGGACGAACGTAGCCGCGCATTGAGCCGTCGCTTGCAATAACGCGATGACAGGGGATCGATGGGTCGTAATTCGTGCGCATTATGGCACCAACCGCGCGTGCAGCTTTCGGATTGCCGGCTTTAGCAGCGACAGCTTTGTACGTCATGGTCTTCCCCTTTGGGATCTTGCGCACGATGTCGCGGACCTTAT
>JBKPOZ010000012.1:0-10879 GCA_046733355.1 Pseudomonadota bacterium
GCCATGGCCATGCGCGTGGCGCATCGGATGTACGTGCTCACATCGGGCCGCATTTCTCTGGAAGGCACGCCGGCGGAACTGGCACAATCCGCCGAGATCGCGCGGCTTTATCTGGGCGCGTAGGGTATCGTCCGTCCTCGCGCACGTAGGGGCGGGTTTGAAACCCGCCCCTACAAATACCTCGTAAGAACGCGGTGAGACCGGCCGCTCACATGGCCATCGCGCGCTCCGCCTCGGCCGGACTCAATCCTTCTTCCTGCTGCAACGCGAAGATGGAGGTGTATCCGCCGGACCAGTCGGGCGGGATGAGGCACGGGCGCGGATCGTGGTGCGCCAAGCGTGCCGGCTGGCCGCGAACGACGTGGCCATAGTAACGCGTCGTCAGCGGGTTGTATGTGTAGGGAAAAGCATCCGCCGAGGTGAGCGTATTGAGCAGCAGCGGCCGGCCAATGTCGGAAACATTGGGCTTCGAGCCATGCACCGTCCGACAATTGTGAATGGTGATCGAGCCGGCCGGGCCCATCAGATACTCGGCCTTCTCAACTCCCGCTTTCGCCAGATCGCGGTCGGCGAGACATCCGACCCATTCGCCGCGCTCGTTATATTGATCGAAGAGGGGGCCCTCGTGGCTGCCGGGAACACACCCCAGCGGCCCCTGATCGGGTCCGCAGTCGTAGAGATACAGCCCGATCGTCAATGGACTGTAATTGGTGTGCGGCCAGAAGGAAATGTCCTGGTGCCATTTCACTTCCTCGCCGCCTTCCGCCCATTTGAAATTGAGCTTGGCGTGATGAAATTTCACATTCGGCCCGACGAGATCGGCGGCGATGTCCGCAATCGGTGATTTCACCACGAACTCCCAATAGGCCGGGTGATGCTCGACTGGACTGGACAGCCGCCTCAGCCGCGGTTTCTCGGCACTATGTCCCGGCTCGAGGTCGAAGATCGCATCCGATTTCTTCATGGCGCGGCTGCGTTCAACCATTTCGGCCGTCACTGAACGAAGCCGGTCAATCCACTCTTTCGGCACCGCGTTTTCCACGAGGAGGTAGCCATTGACGAAGTAGCCCTCCCTTTGCTTCTGGGAAAGGATGCGTGCAGGGTGCGAGAGCACCTGTTCCCGGGTCATGGCATTACCTCCTGAATTTTCCGCAAGACTACCAGATCGCGTCCCTCGCCGCCAATCGCCGCTCGCGATCGAATAGCGACTCGTGTCCCGGATGCAGTGCAGCGCGCTCTCTCCGGCTGGTCCATGTTTCCAGATCGGCGCGCGGTGCACTGCTGATCCGGGACCGCCACAAAAAGGATTTTGGTTTGGCGGTTCCGGTTCTGCAGCGCACCACTACGCGCCACAGGGGCGCTTTGTGCTGCGCTGCGCCCGGGATACGAGACGTGCGAAATCGGCTCCGGCGAAGCGCGCGCGACTGCCGAGTGCCTCCTCGATGCGAAGCCCCTCGTTCCATTTGGCCATGCGCTCCGAGCGGGAGAACGAGCCGACCTTCAATTGTTTTACTCCCCAGCCGACCGCGAGATGCACGATGGTCACGTCCTCGGTCTCACCCGATCGCGCCGAGACTATTGCTCCCCAATTGGCGGCGCGGGATGCCTCGATGGCTGCGAAAGTTTCTGTGATGGTTCCGGCCTGATTGGGCTTTATCAGAACCGCATTGCAGGCGCCGGCAAGGGAAGCCTTGCGGATGCGTTCGGCATCAGTCACCAGAAAATCGTCGCCCACGATCTGCACGCGATCGCCGACCGCGCGCGTGAAGCGAACCATCCCCTCTCTATCGAATTCCGAGAGCGGATCCTCAATGGATTTGATCGGGTAGCGATCAAGCCAGTCGATAAGCATGCCCGCCATCTCATCGGAATCAAGACTCCGCTCATCCAGAGCCAATCGATAACGGCCGTCGGAGTACAGATCTGAGGCCGCGATATCGAGCGAAATAGCGATGTCGTCCCCGGGGACGAAGCCGGCGCGTTCAATAGCGTGAACGAGCGCATCGAGTGCTGCTTCATTCGAATCGAAAGCCGGCCAATAGCCGCCCTCATCGGCAACGCCTTGCAAGCGCTCCATGTCACGCATGAGGCCCCCTGCGGCTCGGTACACCTCAGCGGTCCATTCCAGGGCTTCGGCGAAGCTGCGCGCCTTCGGCGCCATAACCATAAAGTCCTGAATGTCGACACGACGGCCCGCATGCGCGCCGCCGCCGAATATCTGCACTTCGGGCAGCGGCATGACGGGCGCTCGATCGTCCAACAGGTGGATATAGAGGGGTTGGTCGTTGGCGGCTGCCGCCGCGTGCAGCACCGCCATCGAGACGGCCACCAATGCGTTGCCTCCGAGCCGCGCCTTGTTGGGGCTCCCGTCAAGCTCAATGAGGATGCGATCGATCTCGCTCTGGCAACTTGCGTTGCAGCCGATAAGTGCGCGCGCGATCTCGTCATTGACATGGCCGACGGCGTGCGTCACCCCAAATCCGCCGAGGCGGGCATCGCCGTCGCGCAAGTCGACCGCTTCGCCGCTGCCCGTGGATGCTCCTGCGGGAGCAATGGCCCGCCCGCGCTTCCCGCATGCCAGGCTCACTTCCGCCTCGACTGTGGGGCGGCCTCGCGAATCCCACACCTGCCGGCCGCAGACCTGGATGATCTCAGTGCTGTTCATAAGGCAGCGACTTCCGCGGTCCAGGTGCGGCGAATGACATCGAGCTCATTCACAGGGCAGCGGATCAAAGGGCGCGCAGCAGCACGCACCCGACCCTTGTCGCGCTCGCTGGTGACATACTCGATCGGCGATTTTCCGTCGATGCGGGCAAGAAAGAGCGCCGGCAACAGGCGCGCGATGCGGCCCTCGATGCCTGCGCGCGGCTCCCACGAAGCGCCGCGCAGATAGGCCGCAGCAAACCGGTCGAAGCAGGCCAGATAAGCCGTCGCGTGTTGCGGCCGCCACAGACATTTGAGGAGCAGGTGATTGAGGCAGAAGGCGGGGTCGAAGGCGGGGTCGCCATACCAGGCGCATTCGGCATCGAGGAAGATCGGCCCGCGCGGGCCGATAAGGATGTTTTTCGGACTGACGTCGCCATGCACAAGGGCACGCTTCGTCGAAGCCGTTTCTTGCACGATTGAACTAAGTCGATCGGCAAGATCGGAATGAATCCGGCCGGTGGCCACGAGATAGGGCTCGAGCCGGATGGCGTAGAACGCATCGTCGGTGGCGAACCGACGGGCGACGTGATCATCATTTGATGTTGCGGCGTGAATGCTTGCCAGCCGCTCAGCCACGTGCTCCGCCGTCTGCGCGTCGGCAAGTCCGTCCCTGAGCTGCTCCTTCCAAACCGGACAGCTCTCGGAATCGAGATACTCCATGATGAACAGACCCGCTTGCGGGTCATGGGCGACGAGAGTGGGCACACAGTCGGGGCAAATCGCGCCCGCCGTTTGAAACCATTGCCACTCGAACTGATTACGGCTGACCGGCGCTTCCCACAGCTGCGCCACCTTCAGCTTGGGCAGTGCGCGCTTGAGGCAATATTGCCTATCGCCTACCGTTGTCCGCCAGATATCGGACGAAACGCCGCCGCATAGCGGCTCACAGGCGAATAGTTGCGCATCCGACAGTAAACCCATGCGGCGCACGCTCTCATAAATGCTCTCTCGTGTGAGCGGATCAGCGGAGAAAGGAGAAGGCCTCATTGGCCAGCCATTCGTTTGCGCAAAAAGGCAGCGGAGCAGCGTGCAATTTAGAACGGGGAAGCACTTCCGGGTAGCTGCGCCGAGGCCATCGCTGCACGAGACTTGCGTCAGGCGGGGAGAAAGGCGACCCTTCCGGGACACGCGAGTTTGCCAATGGCCGAGCCCAAATTTGTCGAGTACCGGCTGGAGCATCACGGCGTCGCGGTGCTCACCCTCGACAATCCGCCCCTAAACCTCACCACCCTGCTTACCGTCGACAAGCTCCTCGCCGCCTGCCGCAAGATTGAGGCGGACGAGCGGGTGCGCGCCGTCGTGGTGGTGGGCGCGGGAGAGAAGGCTTTTTGTGCCGGGTCCGATATCGGCGAGTTTGCCCACGTCCGAGAGGATGTCGTTCCGCGCAAGCTAGGGCGCGAAAACGAAGCTTTCACCGCGCTCGAGCAATTGCCGGTGCCGGTGGTCGCGGCGCTGAACGGGTTGACATTGGGCGGAGGGGCGGAAATTGCGCTTGCCTGCGATATTCGCATCATGGACGAGAGGGCGCGCATCGGATTTCCCGAGGTGAAGCTCGGTGTCTTTCCGGGAAGCGGCGGAATGTTTCGCCTTCCCCGCATCGTCGGTCCCGCATACGCGTACGAGCTCCTCTACACAGGCGAGCCAATCGACGCGCACGAGGCGCATCGCATCGGTCTCGTCAACAGGCTCGCCCCAGCGGGCGAGGCGCTTCCCGCTGCGCTGGGATTTGCCGCGATGCTGGGCAGTCGCCCGGCTCTCGCGCTCAGCCTCATCCGTGCCGGCGTTCGGGATTGTTTCAGTCAGACGACCAGGGAGGCCACCGAACGCACGCTTTCGGACAGTCACCGCGTCTTCACCGGGCCGGATATCGAGGAGGGAGTGGAGGCGTTTTTCGCCAAACGGCAGCCGGTGTTCACATCCGGGAGGAGCGGGGTAAAACAACGAAACGAGTCATAGGGAGGAAATCATGATCAACAGAAGAACACTGCTTGGCGGTATGGCATCGGGCGTTGCAGCAATCGCAGCGCCGCACGTCGCGCGGGCGCAGGGCGCAAAACATTATCGCTTCGCCTATGACCAGCCGAAGCCCACCGGATATGGCATTCTTGGCGACATCTTTGCGAACAAGCTCAAGGAGCTGAGCAAGGGCACGATGCTCATCGATCAGTATCCCGGGGCTCAGCTTGGCCAGGAGCCGCAGGTGCTGCAGCTCGTCAAATCGGGCGATATCGAGTTCTGCATCTCCTCATCGGCCAATGCCGCGACCCTGTCGCCGCAAGCGGGCGTCATGTCGCTGCACTACCTCTTCCGCTCGGAAGACCATCTGGTCAAAGCCTTGGCAGACCCCAAGCTCTCGGAAGCGTGCAAGGCCATGATCACCGACACGGTGCAGGGCGCGCGCATCATTGCAGTCTCCACACTGGGTTTGCGCAACATGTATTCGAAACGCGAGATCAGGCGCCTGGAGGACATCAAGGGGCTGAAGGTGCGCGTGCAGGCGACGCCAACCGAGGACACGATGTTTCCGGCTTATGGCGCGCAGACCGTGCATATGCCGTTCGGCAGCGTTTACACCTCATTGCAGACCGGCGTCGTTGATGTCGCCGAAAACGGCGTCAACGTTTATCTCGCGAACAAGCACTACGAAGTGGCGCCGGTGCTCTCGATGACCGAGCATGAAGCGAACAACAGCTTCACCTGGGTCAGCGACAGGGTCTGGGGCTCGCTTTCCTCCGAGCAGAAGGATTGGGTGCAGGCGGCGGCCGACGAGGTCAACAGGAATCAGCCCGCGAAAGCCGTATCCCTCGAGCATGAATCCGCGAGCAAGCTGAAATCCATCGGCGTGAAGATCGTGGCCGACGTGGACAAGTCCGGATTTCAGAAAATTGCCGATCCCTATCTGGACAAGATGTCCGCTGACCTCGGCCCGCACGCCACGAAGGTGAAGGATCTGATCCGCGGCATTACTTAGCCCTATGCATCATCGGCAAACTCGGTGCGTTCCCCTCCCCACCGAAGTCGGATCGATCCGACTTCGGCCACTTTAAAGTGCCGAACTCGGGTAAAGTAAACCCGAGTTCGGGTGGGGAGGGGTTAGGGGCGGGGGTCTAACAAAACAAAGAGAGAGCCCCCACCCCCAATCCCTCCCCACACTCGCAGCGCGTACGCTGCTCGTGGGGGAGGGGAGCGCACCGCTGAGTTCTTGTCCATGCCTATAGCCGACCGACTCGTGCTCAGGCGACAGCGTCATCTCAAATGGCGCGCTCTCGACCCGCTCGAGACCGTACTGATGGTGCTGTGCGGTATCCTGCTCGCGGGCTTCTGCACCACGGTCATCTGCGACATCGTCACGCGCGAGATTGGCCATCCCTGGCTTTGGCTGCAGGAGGTCACATCGACATTCTTCATTTACGCGATCTTTGTCGGCACGGCGGTGGCGTGCCGGCGCAACGATCACCTCTATCTCACGGCCGTTGCCGATACACTCGTCGGCACGCCGCGTCTTGTGGTGGAGGTCACAACCCGCTTCGTCGTGCTCGGCGTGGCGTTTTGCTTCATCTTTTTCGGGTTCCTCAATTTCCTGCGCGGCTTTTCCAGCTTCCGCATGCCATCGATGACGCCGATCGCCTCGCTTTATGCCGCAATCCCGATCTGCGGCGTGCTTGTTGCGCTGTTCACCATTGAGCAGCTGATCAACGGCCTGCGCAACGGCTTCGAGCATGACGAGCCGTCCGAGCCGCCGCCGCACGTGATCGCCGTCGATGGCTTTGCACCCGCCCCGGAGCAGCGGGTATGAGCGACACCTCTGTGGTCCTGTTCATGACGTTCCTGTTTCTGTTCTTCGGTTACATGGGTGTGCCGGTCGCATTCTCGCTGCTCGCCGGCACCCTCATCGGTGCCATGTTCACCGACGTGTCACATACCGCGATCATTCAGAAAATGTTCGACGGCATGGACAATGAGGCGCTGCTTGCGATCCCATTTTTCCTGCTCGTCGGCGAACTGATGAGCTCGGCCAATGTCGTGCAACGGGTGGCGAACCTCTCCCTCGCGCTGGTAGGGCACATCCGCGGCGGCCTTTCCCAGGTTGTCACCGTCTTCAGCATGTTCTTTTCGGAAATGTCCGGTTCGACCACGGCCGACGTCGCGGTGATCAGCCGTGCCCTGGGCGGGCCGATGAGGCGCGAGGGCTACAGTCCGGCATTCATTGCCGCCATTATCGCGGCGGCATCTACGATTGCAGCGCTCGTGCCGCCGAGCATCACCGCAGTGGTCTATGGCGCCATCGGCAATGTCTCCATCGCCGGACTGTTCATGGCCGGAGTAGTGCCGGGGCTGATGATCGGCATCGGTTTGATGATCTTCTGTTATTTCTTCGGACCGACCGGTATGACACGGCCGCGTGCGCCGTTCGGGGAAGTGGCGCGCGCATTCAAGGACGCATCGCTGCCGCTGATGATCCCGGCCATCCTGCTGGGCGGCATCCTGACCGGCTTTTTCACCCCGACCGAGGCCGGCGTTGTCGCGGTTGCCTGGATTTTGTTTGTCGTCATTCCGGCGTTGCGGCGCGACCACATGAAGCTGTTGCCATGGGACTTTTGCCTCGCGGGACTGATTTTTTCACTCCCCTTGATCACCATCGGGGCTGCCAATGCCTTCGGCTGGCTGTTCGCTTATCTGCGCGGGGCGCTGGTGATCGCGGAGTGGATCACCGAACTCGCGGGCACCAATCCGCAGCTCACCATGCTGCTGTTGGTTGTCTTGTTTACGATTATTGGCGACTTCATCGAGCCGGTGCCCACCATCATCATCTTCATGCCGCTGGTGAACGCGCTCACCCAGGCCGCGGACATTAATCCGGTACACATGGGTGTCGTTCTCATCGCCACGCTTGCATTTGGCTTGATCACGCCGCCGTACGGACTGGTGCTGTTGATGGCATCGAAATTCGTCGGGGTGCGGTTTTCGCAGGCGCTGCGCGCCGCGCTGCCGATCTATTGCGTGTTCCTGATTACGATCACCTTCGCAATCTTCTTTCCCAAGGTCGTGCTGTGGCTGCCGAAGCAGGTGCTTCCCGAATCCGTCGGTTGCTTCAGGAATGCGAGCGGAACCGGCTACATGTGCCCGCCGTAATGCAGCATCGCAACAAGCAAAGCGGAGGGTCAGCTAGGCCGAGCCTCTCCGCCATACCGGGTAGCGGTCGAAGTAAACCTGCCTGATCTGGTCTTTGAAGGCGGCGCTCATGTCCAGCGCTTCGCGGAAATCCTTCTTCTCGAGATAATATGTCTCCAAATCCTCGGCGGCACTCACCGTGGCATTGCGCGGCTCATCGGTCAGCAGTGCCATCTCGCCGAAAATGTCACCCGGTCCGAGCGTTGCAAGCTGCTGATCAGGTCCCCCCGGTTTGTGAACCGTCACGCTTACGCTGCCGCGCCCGATGAGAAAGAACTCCTCGCCGACATCACCCTGGCGGATGATGACATCGCCGCGGGCGTAGTTGCGCTTGTGCATGCGGTCGGCGACATTTGCGAGCTCGGCGGGGGTGAGGTGCTTGAACAGATCGATGGTGCGCAAGAATCCGCAGATCGTGAGCGCCTCCCGAAGCACCACGTCGGAGACAATGTGCCCGTCGACCATGTTTACGATCCGGTCGGCGAGCTCAAGAATGCGATTATCGTGAGTCACCATCATGACCGTACATCCTTCATTGACGGTGAGCTCCTTCAGCAGGGTGACAACGGTGCTGCTGGATTCCTTGTCCAGGGAGGCGGTGGGCTCGTCGGCGAGGATGAGCTTCGGGCGATTGACCAGCGCGCGGGCGACGGCAACGCGTTGCCGCTGTCCGCCCGAGAGCGCACGCGGCTTGTAATCCACGCGATGGCCGAGCCCCAGACGCTCGAGTATTTTCGTTCCGCGCTCGCGCATGGCGTCGGGCGAGCAACCGCTAAGCTGCATCGCCATTTTGACGTTTTCATAGGCAGTCAGCGAATCGAAAAGATTATGCGCCTGGAAGATGAAGCCGAGATTGCGCCGGACGTTCACAAGCTCCTGGCGCGATAATCCGGCCAGCTTGCGATCGAGGATCTGAATGGTTCCATCCTGAACAGAGCGCAGCCCGCCGATCAGGCTGATGAGAGATGTCTTGCCGGAGCCCGATGGTCCGGTCATGATCACCAGTTGTCCGGCGCCGATCTCCAGGCAATTATTGAACAGTACTTGATTTCGCGACTCGCCCTCGCCGTAATAGTGGTTCACCTTGTCAACCAGTACGACCGGACGCGTCTCGAGCTGAATCGGCCCGACTGTCATCGGAAGAGCTCGGCAGGATCGGCAGCGATGACCCGGCGTACCGCAAGCATGGCCGAGATGATGCACATGGCTACCGTGAGGGAGAGGCTTATCGCCGTAAGCGACGACGACATGCTCATCGGCATCAAAGCCATCTCGCCTATAATGTAGAATACTAGGTAGCTGAGCAGCCAGGCAGGAATATATCCAAGCAGCGCATAGAACACCGCCTGCTGCAACACCACCTTCACGAGATAGCCGTTCTGATATCCCATGGCCTTGAGCGTGGCATATTGCGACAGCTGATCGGAGAGCTCCGAGAACAGAATCTGATAAGAGATCAGCATGCCGACAGCAAAACCGACGAGAGTCCCGACCCCGAACACAGGGCCGACTGCCGTTATGTCACTATGAAACTGCGCCTCCTTCTCGATCAGTTCGGGTTTGGTCAGCACGACGACATTTTCCGGCATCGCCGCCGCGATCGCGCGCTTCACCTCGCGCACATCCGAGCCGGGCAGCACTTTCACCACGCCGATCTCTACGGGGGGTTCGGCAGAGCTTCCGCCGACGAAGAAATTGAAGAAATTGCGATCACTCATGATCACGGTGCCGTCGGAAAAGAAGTCGGGGCCGATCCAGAACGTTCCGACCACCTTTACCTTGCGGCGCGACAGCTCGGTCTCGGTGCCTTCGTCCACGATCCCGATGGCTTCGCGCGCGCGGCGATCGACCATGATCGTGTCCGGCTGACGCAGCGCATCGAGCCGGGCATTGATCTCGGGAACGAGAAGCACCGGCTGATCCGGGTCGAAGGCAAAGACCATCACCGAGGTCAGTTTCAGATCTTGTGGATTCTTCCAGAGCCCCCTTTGCACATAGAACGGCCGTGCACTCGCGACACCCCTGACACCACGCGCCTCGTGGAGTTGGCGACGGGAGAAGGGCGCCGTGCTGATAAACTGATATTTTGCCGAGCTTATCAGCATGATGTCGCCGTCGAGCCGGCGCACGGTCAACAGCGCGCTTTCGACGAAGCCGTTTTTGAGTCCGAGCTCCACCATCATGAGCAGCGCCGCGAATGCGATTCCGGCGAGTGAGCGCGCCAGACGGCGTCCATTGGCGATAAAGTTGCGCCGAGCAAGCGGAACGGCGGGCCAGCTCAGCGCGGTGCGGAAAAACTGGCGGTGTATCGGGGCAAGCTTCTCGACGAGCGCCATCGTGGAAGAATTCGGCTAGACAAACAGATCGGCTGGATTGGCCCGCCGCAGGATGCGAACGGCGAGAATGGCCGAGGCGGCGGACATTCCAAGCGACAGCATAAGCACTGCGAGCGCGCGGGCGGCTGTCATTTCCACCGGCAGTGGCGTCATCGTCCTCACCTTCGCATATATCAGGACGGCTCCGATGAAAGCGAGGACAAAAGCGACGCCCGCCATTATTGCAGACAGGGCTATGACAATGCGCAGCAGATAGGCGTCGCTGTATCCCATGGCCTTCAGTGTTGCATATTGCGGAAGCTGCCTGGTGACCTGTGTAGCAAGCGTCTGATAAACGATGACGATGCCCACCACGATCGATACGACAACCCCGAAGCCAAATACGATTCCGGTCGCGGTGCGACTTTGCCACTTGTTCTCCTCATAGGCATCGAGCTCCGCACGGGTGAATACCCGGGTATCGGCGGGCAACATTTGACGAATTCGCGTTGCGACGTCGTCCGGATTGCTGCCGGGCTTGAGCCGAATGAGGCCGAGATTGACGGTTGCGAGCGAGCGGTAAGGAAGGATACGAACGAAATTCGTGTCGCTGGCCACAACGCCGCCTACCCCGTTGAAGCCAACACCAAGCACGAACATTTCACTTAAAAAAAAATAACCATCCC
>JBKPOZ010000013.1:0-14226 GCA_046733355.1 Pseudomonadota bacterium
CACCCTTGGTGGACAGGATGCTCTTGATCACAGACATGGGTCGCCTCCCTTGCCGGTGCCTGCCGCAGCTTCGGTCGAGTTGACAACAAAGCTTGCTGCGCCGAGTTCCAGCTGGCGAGAGAGCCTGCCGGCCAGCGGGGATCAATGTAGCATAAAAACAGGCAGTTGGTATTTCCCACGGGCATACGGGCCTCAAACAGGGGTCCTTGGAGCTGCCGGTACTGGGTCGAACAATGAGAAAGCCAACAGGCCGGCGAGAAAACCGCCAATGTGAGCTTGCCAGGCGATCGCCTGCTCAAAGCCGGTCGCCGACGGCGCCCAGACCCCGAACAGGATATTCACCCCGAACCACACGCCGAGGAACGCAAGCACCCGCTTATCGCGGAGGCTGGTGAGGAGGTCGGCAGCGGGCACATGATACGCCTCCTCGGTATGGGCACCCAGCCCCAACGGACCTCCGGGCTGGAATGCAAAGCGGGTTGCTGCAGCCATGGCACCCGAGATCGCAGCTGAAGCTCCGATCATCGGCAGCAATTCGCCGTAAGACGCAACGAGATGCACCGCGGCGCCGGCCGCGGCTGTGGCCGCCATGAACGCCACGAACCGAAGCGATCCGAATCGCCGCGCAACCGGAGAGCCGAAGGCGAGGAGCCACACCGAATTAAATAAGAGGTGAGCGAGGTTGCCGTGAATCAGCGCGTAGCTCACGAAGGTCCAGACATCCGCCGCTGCTCCTCCCGGCCACACGACGTCCGGCATTACGCTTGCGTCGTAACGGGCGGGGATGAATGCGAACAGAAGCAGAAATTCCGTCCTCTGCTCTTCTGTGAATGCCAGGAAAAGCACGGCATGGACCAAACCCATAATGGCGATCAGGACAACGACGACACCGGGCACGTTCAGCATCGGCTGTCGGCGTGATGGCTCTGTCATCGGCATCTGAGGGGAAACAAGAAAGCTGGGGCGTCCCAAAAGGCGGCCCTGGCTGTTCACGAGACGAGGCCAAACAACGTCTTGCGTGCAGGTAAGAAGAAGGTCCGTGAGTCGAGGCCGCTCCTTAACATTAACCCGAGGTTTTCGAAAGCCGCGCCACGTGGCACCGGACTCGTGACATGCTCGCGCTCATTGCAGCGCTGATCGCGGAGACTAACGCACCGTTAACAGAAGGCACATAGGGTGGTGAAGTCCCTGCGCTTTGCTGCTTTGCTCCATGACCGTCGCAGTCAACAAATCCATCATCCTGGCGCACAATGAAGAGCGCCGGCGATTCCAGCGGGTACGCGTGAACCTGCTGGGCCGTTACATGCTCACGGACCGGCGCGAGTTCCCCTGCCAGGTCATCAACATGTCGCCCGGCGGCATGGCCGTGCTTGCGCCGGTTGTCGGACAACTGCGCGAACGCGTAATCGCCTATGTGGACCACGTGGGACGGCTCGAAGGAACGATCACGCGCCTTATCGAGAACGGCTTTGCGATGACAATTGCGGCGACCACGCGCAAGCGGGACAAGCTCGCCGCCCAGCTTACCTGGCTCGCCAACCGGCACATCCTCAACCTGCCCGAGGACCGTCGCCATGGCCGCGTGACGCCGCGCAATCCGGCAGCACGGCTGATCCTGCCAAACGGCGCCAATCTCGCCTGCCGCGTGATCGACATTTCTCAATCTGGCGCCGCGATCGCGACCGATCAGCGTCCCGACATCGGCTCTCCGGTCACCATCGGCAAGACCACAGGGCGGGTAGTACGGCATCTTGAGGACGGGATTGCAGTCGAGTTCACGCGCCTGCAGCATCCGGACTTTCTGGAAGAGAACGTCACCGGGGGGTGAGCTGTTTCCCTTCGCGCCGGAAATGACAAGGCGCGAGAATCTCGCAAGTCGATTCAAATTGTAGCTTTTCAAATTGTATTCGAATTCGCAGCTCTATTTAGCTGCGTTCTCCTCAAAATGCGCTGGCGTACTTAGCGGCGGTTCAAATCGTTTGTGAGAAATGTGGCCCCTCGAGAACAGGGAGGGGCGGAAATGAGGTGGGTTGCAAGGGGACTCTCGGGCCCCGGCCTGGCAGCAACCATTCTCAGCCTATGTGCGATCGGCGCGCAGGCGGCAAGCGATCCGCCGATCTTCATAACTACGGGCGTGCCCACGCGCGCGCCCATCGGATGGGTCGAGTTCTGCTCCGAATACGCGCCCGAGTGCGAAACGAAACCTCTCGAGCCGCGCGATGTGGTCCTCACCCCGAAGGCATGGAAGGACCTAGTGCGCATAAACAAGTGGGTGAACGAATCGATCAAGCCGATTACGGATCTGGAACACTGGGGCGTAGTCGAGCGCTGGAATTATCCGGATGACGGGTACGGCGACTGCGAGGATTACGTGCTGCTCAAACGGCGCATGCTGATGCGAGCGGGTTGGCCGCGCCAGGCTCTCCTGATCACGGTGGTGCGCGACAAGCGCGGCGATGGGCATGCCGTGCTCACAATCAAGACCGACAAAGGCGAGCTCATCCTCGACAATCCAAACGAGGAGATCGTCACGTGGGCAGAGACGGGATACCGGTTCATCAAGCGGCAGTCGCAAAGCGATCCGAATGTCTGGGTTTCGCTTGGCGATCCGCGTCCGGCGAGCGCCACTGCCGCATCCCGCTGAGAGAATTTCGGAGCAAAGGAGCTCTGCGGCCCGGTCGAGTCCCCACCTCCCCGTCCCCAGACCGGGCTTGCATGCGGCCGGCTCTCCCCCGGAGCCGGCCGCCCTTTTTTTCAGGAGACGAGTTTGCGGCGTTGCGCCCGGCTCACGCGATACGTTTGAGGCCTTTTGCGTAATCCTGCCAGCGCCGCACGTAGATGTCGGCGCCCTCGAGAATCATTGCCGCGGCTTTATCGTCGAGAGTGCGCACGGCGCGCGCTGGTGAGCCGACGATCAGGGAATTGTCCGCAAATTCCTTGCCTTCGGTGACCAATGCGTTGGCGCCGATCAGGCAACCGCGGCCGATCTTAGCCCCGTTGAGCACCACCGCGCCCATGCCGACGAGACTGTTTGCGGCAATGCGGCAGCCATGCAGAATCACATTGTGGCCGATGACGCAGTTCTCGCCGATTTCGATGGGAAATCCGGGATCTGTGTGGAGCGTGGCGTTATCTTGAATCTGGGAGCGTTCCCCAAGCTCGATCCACTCATTGTCGCCGCGCAGCACCGAGCCGAACCACACGCTCGCATCTCTCTTGAGCCGAACACGTCCGATCACCGCAGCGGTGTCGGCGATCCAATAGCGACCGTCCGCCGGGAATTCCGGCGCGACACCGTCGAGCTCAAATACGGCCATGTGCGACGGACCTGATCACGAGAGGAAGCTTGCCCCTATCGTTCTGCGCATTGCTGCGCAAGCGGGACAGGGTCACGGTTCTTTCAGCGCGGCCCGACGACCCTCGAGCCGGAAATTGGTTGGCAAAAGGTTAATGGAAGGCTTGGACCGCTAGCCGAATTGTAAGCTGTTAACCAGAAATCATGCATTCATCGGTTTCCATGCTCGTGCTTCGAGGCACTTGGACTATGCGGGCAATGGCCAGGTTGGCTGAGACGAGAGTGGGGCTGAGCGTGGGGCGCGCTCCGCATCCACTGGGCTTGCCGGTACTCGTATTCGTCGCTGTCGCCCTCCTTGCGTTGGCCTACATTGCTTACGTGCTTTGGCCGCGATGGCCGGGGCCAGCGGTCGATCCGGCTGCACCGCCGATTCCGGTGACCGTCGCCGGTATTACTTTCAATCTTCCGCCTGCTGCCATTCGTGTCCCGGTGCAGCGTCGCCCGGGCACGCACGAGCGTATCGATCTCGCTTTCCTGTGGCCGTCGCTTGAGCCGCCCGCGTTGAGCGAGAAGCCCAAGCCATCGATCCAGGCCGCTACCGTCGAAGCTGCGCAAGGTCTGAACCGCCTTTTCGTTACGCTTGCTGCCGCCGCAAATTCTGTCGCGCCGGCCGAGCGCGCAGTGACCATCTATCCGCGTTATGCCGAAAGCGAAGCCATTGCCGGGCCCGGCGGGCTAAGCGTCCTGCCCTTTCGCGACGGCACCCCGTATCAAGGCGAGGACCTCATTTACGATGCGCAGGCGCCCGGATTTCTGGTGCGCTGTACCCGAGCGGCGGCACGGATTCCGGGTATCTGTCTGTACGAGCGTTGGGTGGACGGGGCCAAACTCATTTTTCGCTTCCCGCGCGACTGGCTCAGCGATTGGCGCCGGGTGAGCCGCAACATTGATCGGCTGGTCGCCAGCTGGCGGCCCTCGCAGCAGCCTAGTGGCTGATCGTCAGCTCTTCACAGGCCGGGCTCATCGAGGTCGAGCGCGAGGATGGGCAGCTCGAAATAGGACGAGCGGGCGTCCTTCTCATCAAAGAACACGACGCCGATGTATTCCTGGCCGACATAGACCTCGACAGAATCCTTCTTTTTGAAACGCGGCACGACCCGAACGAGCTCATTGTCGAATTTGCGTTTGAGATAGGCATCAAGCCTTTTGATGTCGGGAGCCGCAGTCGCCGCATCGCCCAGCGTGATTTTCATCTCGAAATTGTAGGAACGCTCGTCATCCTCGTCATCCTCGTCGAGCATGAGCGTGCCGATGCGCTCCTGGCCGACATAGACGTCGGCCTCCTCCGCTTTGTTCGGCACAACACGAATGCGCATATTGCCGAACAGCCGCTTCAGATAGGCGTCGAGCTTACTGACTTCCTCGATCTCCACGAACGGCGCGCTCCCGTGCTCAGCCTTCGTTGAACAGATGATCCATCGCGCGCGACGGCTCCGGACATCCGGCCTCCCCGATTACCTTGGCGGGCACGCCGGCCACCGTTTTGTTGTGCGGCACCGGCTTGAGCACGACCGAGCCCGAGGCAATGCGCGCGCAGTGGCCGATTTCGATGTTACCGAGAATCTTGGCGCCGGCGCCGATCAGGACGCCGTAGCGGATTTTTGGATGCCGATCTCCCGCCTCTTTGCCGGTCCCCCCAAGCGTGACGCCGTGCAGCATGGAGACATCATCTTCGACCACGGCGGTTTCTCCGATCACCAGGCCGGTCGCGTGGTCGATGAAGATGCCACGGCCGATGCGCGCATTCGGGTGAATATCGCACTGAAACACTGCGGAGGCGCGGCTCTGCAGATAAAGCGCAAAATCCTTGCGGTCCTTCCCCCATAACCAGTGCGCGAGCCGATAGCACTGGATGGCATGGAAGCCTTTGAAATACAGCATCGGCTCGATGAGACGATTCGCGGCCGGATCGCGATCGACGGTCGCAACAACATCCGCGCGGAAGGCGGCGCCAATCGCAGGCTCCTGCTCGAGAGCATGCAAATAGGCCTGCCGGATCATCTCCGCCGGCACTTCCGGGCTGTCGAGACGCTCGGCAACGCGATGCACGATAGCCGCTTCCAGGGTGTCATGGTGGAGGATGGTCGAGTAGATAAACGTGGCGAGCGCGGGCTCCTTGCGCGCAACCTCTTCGGCCTCGCGGCGGATTTGTGCCCACACCGGATCGAGCCTCCCGATCGCTCCCGTGACGCGCGCCTGATTGCCGGCCATTGCAATCTCCGTCTCCGTCGTTATCGGAGGCAGCATAGCATAGGCGCGGCGCGCAAAACAGGCGCTGCGCTTCTCGCCGACCCAAGGGCGCGCGGCAGACGAACGAAAAAGCTATTCGCTCAAACGTTCGGTGATGCCCAGATCCGCTTCAGCAGACGGCAGCGTCGCGCTCATGCTGGCTGCAAGGCCCAGCGCGCACGACCACATGACAATGTACAAGAGTATTGGCACAATCGTATTCCTACGCTCGATTTGTCTTGCAAAAACAACCTCCCGCACGGTGGACCGTTTCGCCCCGGGGCGAGCAGCCGCCGACAAATTT
Organism: Pseudomonadota bacterium; assembly: GCA_046733355.1. GTDB lineage: Bacteria > Pseudomonadota > Alphaproteobacteria > Rhizobiales > Xanthobacteraceae > VAZQ01. The sequence goes on from JBKPOZ010000013.1 coordinate 5,889, forward strand.
TTCCGGCGAAGCACCAATCTTTGTTGGAACTTTTAGTTTGGTTCGTGACCAAGGTTCAGCTTCCCTCGTCGAGAAAACGCAGCACCTCTTCCTTGAACCGCCTGTCGCCGACCGAGAGCATGTGGTCGCGCCCTGGAATGTCGAACGCGCGTGCATGCGGCATGAGCGCAGCGAGCTCGTGCGCCGATCCGGCAATCGGATCCTTTGTACCCACTGCAATGAGCACGGGGAGCATAATTCTCGCCACCTGCTCGACGCGCAGGTTTTGCCGCGATCCGCGGATGCACGCGGCAAGCGATCTGCGATCGGAACGGGTCTGGTCAGCAAATGCCCGAAACATGCGCCCATATGGATCGTGGACATGCGCGAGCGAGGGGGCCTCGAGCGCCTCCGCAATATTTTCCGGCAACCCCGCGCTGTGCACGAGATGAATTCCGAGGCCACCAAAAACGGCGCGCCTCACCCGCTCAGGATGTTGCAGCGCGAGGAAGGCACAGATGCGTGCGCCCATCGAGTAACCCATCACATCGGCGCGCGCGATCCCGAGGTGATCGAGCAGCGCGCGCACGTCATCGGCCATGCGCTCGCTGTGATAGGCGGCGGCATCGTAGAGCTTGCTGGAATTACCGTGGCCGCGATTATCGAGCGCAATGGCGCGCCGGCCGGCTCGCTTCAGCGTGGTAATCCAGCCGGGGCCGACCCAGTTGACCTGGGCGGTGGAAGCAAACCCGTGCACAAGGACAATGGGATCGCCCTCCCCTTCATTGAGGAAAGCGATCTCGACGCCGTCGTGCTGGAAACGGCCGTTATGCGACAGCCTCAGGCAGCCCTTGCGGTACGAAGTGCGGGCTCAGGCCAAGGCGAGCGAGAGGGGCATCGCGCCAGATATTCGATGAGGCCCATGTCGCCGGGCTTTTGCTCCGATATCGGCTGCCTGGCGTAAATCAGTCTGGGCTCCTGCCGTGCGCGCATAGTGGCTGCCGCATGCCCGGTTCGGCTGACTTCGATCTTCCTGCCCGCAACGGACTGCCTGGCGCGCCGCAGCTTGCGCCGCGCGCAATAGCGCTCGGTGGCGCGCTCGCACGTGCGCTTGAGCGCCGCGATGAAGCCGAACACCGTAACGATCGCCCATAACATCCACAGGGCGAGGTTGAACGTGCCCACGAGGAGCAGAATGGCGCCGCGGCCTGCGATCTTGAGGATGGCGCGGGTTTTACCGCCCTTGGCTGCGGCGAGCCGGGCAACGCGTGACATGTCGCGCGGCCCCTCCGCGAACCGCAGGCCATCGAGGGCGGCTTGCGTGCCGGCTTTGACCTGCACGCGCCCCACGTCTCCAACGAGTCGCGCCAGGTCCTGCGCCTTCTCGACTTTGACGAGGTCGCGCGCCGCGCGCGCCGCCATTGCCGGCTGGTTCACCTTGGCCACCCGGGAAACCGCCGAGACATCCACCACCTCGCGCAGCGATCGGCCGATCCATGCTGCAAGCCGTGCACCGAGACGGCCGGTCTTGCGCGCTGCCTTAACGACGCTGAGGCCAATGCGTGCGGGTGCGCCGAGCCCAACGGTGGCATAGGTTCCGGCCGTTATCGCGATGCCAACGGCAGCGAGCCCGAGAATCAGCTCGTCGGCCTGCTCTCCGCTCGCCAGCCGCGTCCCCTCGCGCACTGCGTCCCGAATGTCGCCGAACACGAACAAATCGCCGACAGCCGTGCCTATGAGACCGGAGACATCCCGCGGCTCGCCGGTGACGAGGCCGTGCGCGAAGCTGCCGATCGTATGCGCGGTGCCATTGGCTTCCGCAGTTGCTGCCTCCACCTTCGCTGCAAGCTCCGGCTCGACGCGGATGTCTTTTTCACGCGCGAGCTCGAGGAAGCTCTGGGCGAGGTCGGCATCATTCGCCTCGAGCGCTGCCGTGATCTCGCGCGCAGCCACATCCGCGTTAAATGATGGCGCAACGGCGCGATCCGCGAGCGCGACCGGGTCGTCCTGGATGGAGAGAAGCCCCTGCGCTTCGTAGGCTCGGGGCAGAATGGCCGCCGCGGCGAGCGCAAAGGCAACGGCCAGACCGAGCGGCAGAGCAACCCGCAGTCCGGTCATCCCTTATATTTCTCCTTATAGGCCGCGCGATCAGCGCTTGGCCCGCGGTTCATATGGACAATTGCGCGCACGAGCACAAGAGCCAAAAAATACGCCTGGCCCGCAGATTAGCGCATTTACCTAGAAAAAGGTTACCGGCGCGAGTATGTACGTTGCGGGGTCCTTCCTGCTCGGTCTTCGATGTCCGAAACCATAGTTCCTCATTTCCATAACACTGCCGGCGTGCCGGTGATCGAGATCGGGGCGCGCGAGTTCATGTGCATTGGCGAATTGCCGCCATTCGATCATCCGCATGTGTTCCTCGACATGGGCGATGCACGCGAGATCATCTGTCCTTACTGTTCAACCCTGTTCCGCCACGAGCCGAGCCTGGACGCACGCGCTGCGCGCCCGCCCGAATGCGCCTTGAAGGAAGCGGCGATCGGCTGAGCAGCACAAACGTCCTGTGGCCGACTCGCACACCATCGTCATTGCTGGCGCAGGCATCGGCGGACTCACGGCAGCGCTTGCGCTGGCGCAGCAGGGGTTTCATGCCATCGTCTGCGAGCAGTCGCGAACGCCGGAGGAAACCGGGGCGGGCATTCAGCTTTCTCCCAACGCCTCACGAATTCTCATCGACTTGGGCCTTGCTCCTGGGCTGCAAGCCTGTGCCGTCGCACCCGAAGAGCTCACGATCCGCAACGCACGCACCGGCCGCGTGCTCGCGCGCGCCCCGCTCGGCCGGTCCATCGAACAGCGCTATGGCGCCCCTTACTGGGTGATCCACCGCGGCGATCTGCAGACAGTCCTTCTCGAGGCTGCTCGCGGTCATGCCAACGTCTCGCTTCGCTTCGACACCACGGTCGAGGATTTCGCTGCATACAAGACCGGCATCACCGTCACCGCCCTCGCATCGAAGCAGCCGGTTGAGCAGCGCGCGCTGGCACTCGTAGCCGCGGATGGCCTGTGGTCGCGGTTACGCGAACGCCTGGGCCACAAAACGAGCCCGCGTTTTGCACGCCACACAGCTTGGCGGGCTTTGGCGCCCGCCGAAGCAGCAACCGAGACGCATGCGCCGACGCTTAATCTCTGGCTGGGGCGGCATGCCCATCTGGTGCACTACCCCGTCAGGGCTGGCGCCCTGATCAACATGGTCGCCATTATACGCGACGAGTGGCGCCAGCCCGGTTGGAGCGCCGAGGGCGAGCGGAGCGAAATTCTTGCGCGCTTCGCAGCCGGCATGTGGCCCGCGGCAGCACGTGAGATGCTCGCGCTCGCCGAACACTGGCGCAAATGGGCGCTGTTTGACTGTCGCCCGCTCGGCTCCTGGGGGAAAGGACCCACGACGCTGTTGGGAGATGCGGCGCATCCGATGTTACCTTACCTCGCGCAGGGGGCGGCCATGGCCATCGAGGACGCAGCCATTCTTGCCAGGGAGCTCGGCGAGACGCCCGACAAACCTGCAGCTGCCTTGCGCCGCTACGAAGCCGCGCGGCGGCGACGCACCGCTCGCGTCCAGCGGGCCGCACGTCGCAATGGCGCGATCTATCACATGGGAGGCGCCGAGGCCTTTCTGCGCAGCCTTGCGATGCTCGCCATGGGGGGCCGGCGCATCATCGCGCGTTACAATTGGCTGTACGGGTGGAAACCGAACTGATTAGCTCCTGGGCACAGCACTGATGCCGCTTTTTCCCACCACCATCGCGGGCAGTCTGCCCAAGCCGACCTGGCTCGCCGAACCCAACAAGCTGTGGCCTGACTGGCGCCTTTCCGGCGAGGCGCTTGCAGCCGCAAAACGCGATGCCACCCTGCTTGCCCTCAAATGGCAGGAGGATTGCGGGATTGACGTCGTCAGCGACGGCGAGCAGTCGCGCCAGCATTTCGTGCATGGCTTCCTGGAGCGCGTTGAAGGAATCGATTTTTCGCGGCGCGTGGAAATGGGAATTCGCGCCGACCGCTATAAGGCCATGGTGCCGACCGTCACCTCCGCGCTGCGGCTGCGCGGGCGCGTGCATGCAAGCGAAGCACAGCTCGCCCGCGCCCACACGCGCCACAAGCTCAAATTCACGCTGCCGGGGCCGATGACCATCGTCGATACGATCGCCGATGCTCACTACGGCGACCGCGTTGCCATGGCGATGGCGTTTGCAGACCTGCTCAACGCGGAAGCGCGCGCACTCGAGGCGGACGGCGTCGACGTCATTCAGTTCGACGAGCCTGCCTTCAATGTCTACATGCGCGAGGTCAGCGAGTGGGGGATCGAGGCGCTGCATCGTGCTGCAGCCGGGCTGCGCTGCACCACCGCAGTCCACATCTGCTACGGTTACGGCATCAACGCCAATCTCGATTGGAAGGCAACGCTGGGCAGTCAATGGCGCCAATACGAAGAGATTTTTCCGGCACTCGCGCGCAGCCGGATGGATCAGGTTTCGATCGAGTGCCGCAATTCCCGCGTGCCGCTGCATCTCTTAAAGCTGCTCGAGGGCAAGCAGGTGCACGTTGGCGTCGTCGACGTCGCAAGCGACGAGATTGAATCACCCGAGCAGGTCGTGGCGGTCATCGCCGACGCCTCGAAATACCTCGCGAAGGAAAATATCGTCGCCAGCACGAATTGCGGCATGGCGCCCATGCGCTCGGACATTGCCTATGCGAAGCTCGCGGCGCTTGGGAAAGGAGCGCAGCTCGCGCGCACATCGCTGCGTTAGCAGCTCACCTCACCGCGGAGTTGCTTCGCCAGTTTGCGTCGCCGTCGCAATTTTTCGCGCGGGCAGCAGCGTCCAGGAGTTGCAGCTCCTCGGATGCCGCGGTGTAGTCGGCCTTATACGCCAGCACATTCACGAGCCCGCCCCCCGGTGAGTGATCGGCTCTCTCCATCAGTTGCCGCAGCTCCTGCTCGCGATTGGTCCAGCTCTGCCGTTGTCGGCCGATGCTTTCGCAGCTGGAATACTGGTACTTGGCCGGATCGGCAAAGACCGTCATCGGGGTTCCCCCTCCGACAGCCGAGCAACCCACAAGCAGCGCGGCGAGCGCGAAAAGGGCGACGGCACGCAGCATCTGTTCCGATCTGTGATTTTCCCTTTGCGTATATGGCGGGGGAATGCGCCGTAATCAGGGCTAGGCCGTAGCCGTGACGGTGCCATACGGATTGATGTTCACCAGCGCCCCGCCATCGACCGGGAGCGCCACCCCGGTAATGAAATTCGCCTCATCCGAAGCAAGAAAGAGCGCCGCATTCGCCACATCCCACGCCGTTCCCATCTTGTGCCGAAGCGGTACACGGGCATCCCGGGCCGCGGCAACCTCGGCGCGAGTCTTTCCACTCGCCCGCGCCCGCGTATCTACGGCCATGGGCGTGTCCATCAGTCCCGGCAGAATAACGTTCGCACGAATGCCGAAGGTGGCATTCTGGACCGCGATCTGCTGCGTGAACGCGATCATCCCGGCCTTGGTCGCCTTATAGGCGACGTTCGGATAATGCTCCCAGGCGGCAACGGACGAGATTGTGATAATGACGCCGCTGCGCTGCGCGCGCATAAGCGGCAGCGCATGCTTGCACGCCATGATCGCGCCGCGCAGATTGATGGTGGCAATCCGGTCGAAGGCATCCTCGGTGATCGCATCGATCGGGGCATCGCCACCGGCAATGCTGACACCCACGTTGTAATGCAGAACGTCGATACGGTCCCACCGGCGCTTTGCCGCGTCGACCATCGCGGCAAGCGTGCTCTCCTTGCAAACGTCGGCCTGGAACGGAACGCATTCGCCGCCGCGCGCCATCGCCGCCGTCTCTTCGGCGCGCGCCAGCTCGTTGTCGACCGCAAGCACCTTGGCGCCTTCTTCGGCGAAGCGCAGAACGGTGGCACGCCCGTTGCCCATGCCTTCGCCGGGAGACTGCCCCGCGCCGATTACGACTGCGATCTTGTCCTTGAGGCGCATGATCCGTCCTTTGATGGTTGCGCATGCATGGCGATGTATGTAGGGGGCGGGTTTCAACCCGCCCCCTACATATGTCACCGCGATCGGAGCACCGGCGGGCCGCGTGGTGGAACGGTAGACACAGCAGACTTAAAATCTGTATGTGCCGATACGAGTCACAATCATTTTTCCCTTACGAACCAGTGATTTATCTCTAAATGTTTCCACCATCTATGTCGCGTATGTTGCAAGAAATTACCAAGCATTTTCAATGCGTCCCTAACAGTGTCGGCAGCTCCATGCAACATACACGCGACATACGCAGGACAGATTAGCCGTGCATCGCCTCATAGAGTTCTTTTAGAAGCATCCGTGCCAATACCTTTGGGGACAACCAGCCCAGCCTTGCAGTCTTCACGCCGTAGGGGCTCCTGACGGTCAGCCGGGAGGTATCGTCCAGGCTCCAGCGGCCTATGAGGGTTACGCCTGAGGCCAATGTGTGGGAGACTGGTTCAGACAACGGCGCGTTTGGGGTACTGGATTGGGCGTGTGAATGCATCGTATTCCGTTTCCGTCCTCGCGAACCGGAGGCACATAATCCCGTACCTCGTGGCATCTAATAAATGGTCGTGCTCCTTGTGAATCTTCCCATCCTTGCGATGGTATAGTCTGAACTCGGACAGCCACTCGTGGTGATGTTTCCAGACCTTGAATCGGCCTGACTGCATTCGGTCTAGGATTTCCATCACTCCAGCCTCTACGCTAGCCCCCTTATCGGGGAAGGATGCTGGCTCTAGGAGCATTTCCAATCCTTGCTCCTGATATTGCCTCATCAATGGCACACCCGCGCCAGCTAGTGTTTCCTGTCTGCCATCTCGTGGCCACGCCCAAGGAAGCGTCTTGCCCCAGGGTCTCAAAGCCGCAGCATGCAATACAGGAGTTTGCTGGCTCACCTTGTAGGTTCGGTTCACGTATATGCAGTCGTTGTCCCTGTCCCAGGCGAGTTCAACAGCAGCGAATGCAGTTGAATAACCGAAATCCATTGCGCCAATTCGAGCCCAATGGCGGGGAATGTCATGACGCTCGCAGGTGATTAGCTCTTCCGCGACAGGATAAATCCTGCCCGAACCTAAGGCAGGCTGACCGAGCACTCTCGCCTGGCGCTCGTGTTCAGGGTAGCTCGCAATAATTTCTTTCCTCTGCGCTTCAGTAAAATGTCCGGCCTCGTCAATGCTGGCAGTAATGACTGTGCGGCTCACTGCTTATTCTCTTCGTTCTGCAAAAACATTCTGACAACTTCTGACATGCCGAAAATTGGCGTGGCGGTAATGTAACAAATGCCCCCTGTTTCATTTGTTCGCGTTAGAGCCTCAAAGTACAAATCGGCTGGCGGCTCCTCGTCCATATAAACGACCTCTAATCCTGCTCCCTGCCATTTTTCGCGGCCCCGTTCGAACGACTTAAATTGCAACTGAGAGTAGCCACCCGATGAATGTTTCACTGCCACGGTATCAATGGCGCCTGATATGGTTCTTGCGTTGGCAATATTTCCCAGGGTCGATTTGGGCAGCATTCCCGTTCCCCATTCGGATTCTCGTAGGGGAGGGCCCAGTAATTTATCTTGCAGAACGTCTCGTGTTGTTTCTGACGTGACTCCCGCAGCCCAGGCTCTGATAGGCTTCTCAAACCTCTTCCCGCTCCACCAAGTCGGATACAGGCCACAAAGGTGCATTGCTAGTTCGGCAGAACCGCACAGAGTTTTTCCGACGCGGTTGGCACACATCAACAGCCGTTCTCTGTGAATGGCACCAGCTGCATGGAAGCGGACCTGAAACTCGTGAGGCCGGTAGTGAGCCAGCCTATTCTCAGAAGCCCGCCTGTCCTGTTCCGCCCTTAATCTCTTCTCTAATAGGTCTAATTTATCAGGCGCTAATTCCTGTACTTCCATCTATCCATTTCCAATTATTTCGTTTCCGCCACGTAAGCCATTCTCTGCGACGGCAACCCCCACATGAGGTGGACATGCCGGAACGTATGGTTCGGACCGCAACGGGCTTAATGGTTCCGCAATCGCACTCGCACAAATAAAGACGACCACCAGCTGTCAGGGGCGCAATTAAAGTCCATCTTCCGTATTTCTGCTTGCCGGGGGATTGGGCGAGCCTAGTGCTTGGTGCCTGCATCGTGAGCTTCTGCGTCCCGTTCTCCGCTTTCGACTGCGCGGGTCCGTAACTTCTTCAATATGAGAAGGTGTGCGGCAAGGTCGTCATCGGATAACTCGGCAAGGGCACCGGTTTCCAATGCGAATTCTTTGGGCAGCGTAGAAGCCACTACCTTCATGAATTCG
>JBKPOZ010000014.1:0-7810 GCA_046733355.1 Pseudomonadota bacterium
GCTGACAGACGCCGGCTCGCGATCGAGGCCATGCATAAGCTCAATTCTATTCCCGCACCTAAGCAACAGGTGCGGGCGGCAGGGCGAAAAGCAAAATGAAAACAAAGAGAAATTTTTGCAGTGGTGCGGTCGAGAGGACTCGAACCTCCACGGGTCGCCCCGCTAGCACCTCAAGCTAGTGCGTCTACCAATTCCGCCACGACCGCAAGGGATGTACGCCGGCTCTGAAAACCGCGCGTCGACGCCACCGTTTCATGTAACAAATGGACTGCGGTGTAACAAGGGCAGCCCATTCAGACATTGCCCCGCTCCGGCGCGCGCCTTTACATTAGCCGGAAATGGAGCTGCTCCGCCCGCAAGCCATACAAGCCAACGCACCTGTCGAGTGGCGCATCAGCCCCGATCTCGTGCGCTACGAGGACGCAGTCGCGGCCATGGAAGCGCGCGCCGCCACCATTTCGGCCGCTGAAAGTCCCGAGCTCGTTTGGCTGCTCGAGCACCCGCCGCTCTATACTGCGGGAACGAGCGCGAAGCGCGAGCAGGTGCTGGGGCCCAATTTTCCCGTTTACGCAAGCGGACGCGGAGGCCAGCTCACCTATCACGGCCCCGGACAGCGGGTCGTCTATGTGATGCTCGATCTGAACCGGCGCGGGCGGGATGTGCGCCGCTTCGTTCACAGCCTGGAAGAATGGATCATTTGCACGCTCGCGAGCTTCGGCGTAGGCGGCGAGCGCCGCAGCGGCCGCATCGGCGTGTGGGTGCAACGCCCTGACAAAGGCACAGGATGCGAGGACAAGATCGCCGCCATCGGCATTCGCATAAAGCGCTGGGTCACGCTGCACGGCATCGCAGTCAATGTCGATTGCGATCTCGGGCATTTCGCAGGAATCGTGCCTTGCGGAATATCAGAGTCGCGTTTCGGGGTAACCAGTCTGGCGGATCTTGGCGTGCGCGTCTCGATGAATGCGTTCGATGCGGCGCTGCGGCGGGAGTTTCAGGCGGTGTTCGGCAGTTTATGACGATCGTCATTCCGGAGCGCCGCGTAGCGAAGCGAGCGGCGAGCCCGGAATCCATCACCACAGGCCTGGGGTCATGGATTCCGGCTCTCGGCCTTGCGGCCTCGGCCGGAATGACGCTCCGCGTTTGCTCAAGCGGTGGGAGCCACCGAAAAGCGCTCGCCGCGACGGCGCACGCTCATCTCGCTGAGCGAGCCTTCGCGCTCTATGACGTCATCCACGCGGGCGCCGGGAGGGCCCTCGCGACAGGCATCGATCATGCTCGCCACGACCTCGGCGGGTCCCTTGAACAGCGCTTCCACATCGCCGCCCCGCCGGTTGCGGACCCAGCCCTCGAGGCCGAGGTCGAGTGCGGTCATCTGCGTCCAGGCGCGGTAGGCCACGCCCTGCACGCGCCCGCGAATGAGCACGTGCCGGATGCTGCTCATGCGACCTCGCCCGTGTCCTTTGCGCGCGCGCCCATCCAGCGCGAGGGAGCCCAGCGCAGCATGGATTGGATGTAGGGCTGCGGCAGCTCCCAGTCGCGCGCCGCTGTCAGCACGGTTTCCAGATGGCCCGGCCGCGGCGTGCCCCTGCCCTCCCGCCGCGCGATGTAGACCAGGGCGCGCGCGTGCCGGCCCTCATGTCGCACCGGCAAAAAGCGCGCCTCGTACAGTCCGGATGCCACGCCCTCATAGGCGTTGATGGCGGACACCTCGCGCGCGCTCAACTCCCAGAGCACGCCATGCACGCGCCCGCCCGGCTGTGCTGCAAGAGAAGCGAGCCCGTCGCCATTGATGATGAAGCGCCAGCCCGGAAGCGTTGCCACCCCGAGCGGGCGCGCCTGCGGGCAGCGCGCCCCCATGAGCGCGCGGCTCATGTTCGTGCCATAGGCAAAATGCAGCGTCACATATCTACGAGCCGACGACGTTGCCGCCGTTGGGATGCAGGACCTGGCCGCTCATATAGGAGGCATCCTTGCTGGCAAGAAAGACATAGCACGGCGCCACCTCGTTGGGCTGGCCTGGCCGTTTCATCGGCACGCTGGCGCCGTGTTTCGCCACCCGATCTGCGTCGAAGGAAGCCGGAATGAGCGGAGTCCATATCGGCCCCGGCGCAACCGCGTTGACGCGGATGCCTTCTTCCGCCAGCGCCTCGGAGAGGGAGCGCGTGAAACTGACGATCGCGCCCTTGGTGGAAGAATAATCGAGCAGGGTCTTGTGGCCCTTATACGCGGTCACCGACGTCGTGTTGATGATGCTTGCGCCTTCGTGCATGTGGCGCAGCGCATGCTTCGCCATGAAGAAAAAGCTGAAGATATTGGTGCGGAACGTGCGCTCGATCTGGCGCGCATCGATCTCGCGAATGTCCTTGGTCTCGTGCTGCTCGCCGGCATTGTTGACGAGAATATCGAGACGGCCGAACTCCTTGACCGTTTGGTCGACCGCTTTGCGGCAGAAAGTCTCATCGCCGACATCGCCCGCGATCTTGATCGCGCGGCTGCCTTCCTTCTCGACTGCGGCTTGCGTGATATCGGCGTCCTTGCATTCTTCCAGAAACACGAGCGCGATTTTCGCGCCTTCGCGCGCCATGGCAACGGCGACCGCGCGCCCGATACCGGAATCTCCTCCGGTGATCAGCGCGACCTTGTCGCGCAGGCGGCCGCTTCCGGGATATTTCGGCTCGTAATCGGGCTGCGGCCGCATCTTCGTCTCGCGGCCGGGCTGATGCTCCTGCTTTTGCTTGGGAAGGGTTTCGGTGGCCATGGCAGGTTCTCCTTGTCGTCCCGATGGACGAACAACCTGCCGCCGGGCGCGGTTCCTCAGAAAAACTCTAGAATCACGGCATCGACCGGGACGCTGTCGCCCTTGCGCACATGGATCTTTTTCACCCGGCCGTCGCGCTCCGCGCGCAGCACGTTCTCCATCTTCATCGCCTCGACCACCGCAACGGCCTCCCCGACCTTCACCTCCTGCCCTTCCGCAACGGCAATGGAAGCGACAAGCCCGGGCATGGGAGAACGCACCGACTTGCCGGAATCCGCGAGCCGCCTGGCCGGCATCAAGCGCGCTGCAGCCGCTTCGCATTCGGTGAAAACATAGGCGCGGGTGTCGACGCCGTGATGCGACAGCTCGAACCCGTTCGGGATCAAACGGACCTGTACGCATATGTGCCGGCCGTCCATTTCCCCCGACCAGCCGAGATCGCCAGGCTTCCAGGAGGAGATGACGGTATGCTGGGCCGGCTCGTCCAGAAACGACACATCGAATTCTCGAGTATGCCGAGACCTTGTAGGGGCGGGTTTCAAACCCGCCCCTACAGGCGCATCGGCACAAGCTATTTCCAGTTTGATATCCCGGTCACCCAATCGCACAACGCGCCGCCGCTCGCGCGTCACCGAAGCGCCCGCCCGCTGGCCGGAAATGCGGCGCTTCCTTTCGCCAAGCACGTTGTCCAGGGCGGCCGCGACCGCCGCCAGGACCTTGGCCGTTTGTCGCGCAGGCTCGATTGCGTGAAACCCGTGCGGGAATTCTTCGGCGAGAAAGGACGTGGAAAGCCTGCCGTCACGCCAGCGCTCGTGCTGCATGAGCGCCGACAGAAAAGGAATGTTGTGACGAATGCCCTCAATGGTGAAGGCGTCGAGGGCATCGACCTGCGCCGCAATCGCCCGCTCGCGCGTGGGTGCGTGGGTGACGAGCTTCGCGATCATCGGATCGTAAAACACCGAAATCTCACCGCCTTCGTACACGCCGGTATCATTGCGTACAGTTGCCCCGTCGATCGTGCTCTCGGCAGGAGGGCGATAGCGCACGAGCCGTCCCGTGGAAGGCAGGAAGTTGCGCGAAGGATCTTCCGCATAGATGCGCGTCTCAACCGCCCAGCCCGAGAGCTTGATCGCGCTTTGGGTGAGCGCGAGCTTTTCGCCCGCAGCAACGCGAATCATCTGCTCCACGAGGTCGATGCCGGTGACGAGCTCGGTCACGGGGTGCTCGACCTGCAGGCGTGTATTCATCTCGAGAAAGTAAAAAGTCTTGTCCTGGGCCACGACGAACTCGACGGTGCCTGCTGAGTCGTAATTGACCGCCGCGGCAAGAGCGACCGCCTGCTCGCCCATCCGGCGCCGGGTTGCGGCATCAAGGAGCGGGCTCGGCGCTTCCTCGACCACCTTCTGGTTGCGCCGCTGAATGGAGCATTCGCGCTCACCGAGATGAATGATGTTGCCGTGCTTGTCGCCGAGCACCTGAATTTCGATGTGGCGCGGATCGGGGATATATTTCTCGATAAAGACGCGCTCGTCGCCGAAGGACGATTTCGCTTCCGACTGCGCGCGCTCGAACCCGCTCTTTACCTCCGCCGGCGAATGCGCCATGCGCATTCCCTTGCCGCCGCCGCCGGCGGTGGCCTTGATCATCACCGGATAGCCTATGACCTCGGCGGCGCGCAGCGCATCCTCCCGATCGGCGATAACGCCAAGATGACCGGGCACCGTCGGGACATTTGCCGAGGCGGCGAGCTTCTTACTCTCAATCTTGTCACCCATGGCGGCAATGGCGCGGACGTTGGGCCCGATGAAGACGATGCCGGCTTCGGCCAGCGCCTTGGCAAATGCTTCGCGCTCGGAAAGAAAGCCGTAACCCGGATGCACGGCCTCGGCGCCGGTGTCCTTGCATGCCGCAACGATCTTCTCGATCGGCAGATAGCTTTCACTCGCGGGCGGCGGGCCGATGAGAACGGCGACATCCGCCATTTCCACGTGCAGTGCGTCCTGATCGGCTTCGGAATAGACTGCGACAGTCCCAATGCCGAGCCGCCATGCCGTTCGGATGATCCGGCACGCGATCTCGCCACGGTTTGCGATCAGAATGCGCTTGAACACAGCCGCCGAACCCGCTCACCCGCCGTGCAGGCTTGCGGCGCATAAACACAAAAGTCAACACAGGGCAGTTTCACGCTCGTCCCGGCGAAAGCCGAAGGCCAGGCTCTCTCTGATTCTCGGTACCGCGGGAATGAGCGCAGGCGCGGGGAAAGTCGACGGTCTTCTAGATCAGCGTCCGTGGTGGTCTGCGCTCGCTCACATGGCTGGCGATCCAGGCGAGCACAAAGGCATCGACCTCCGGCGACTTGCGGATACGCGCCCAGTCGGCGGGAGAAAAGACGCGCGCGCGCAAATGGACGACGATGGGCGAGCGCGCGATCGCAGACATAAGCATCTGCAGCTTGCCGGCCATCATGAGGCGAAACGCCATCGCCGCTCTCCTGTCACCTGCCGACACGCTTACGGAATGGTCCGATCCAATGCCCGGCAACCCAACGCCGCCCGGACCGGCAGGTTCCCAAGCTGGGAGATAGTCGCGTTACACGCGTCGCAGGTTCGATTCGCAAGCAACGAATGGAGCGCGATTCCCGCGGCAGTGATAGGGCAAAGCCGTGGCAGCGCACCAGAAAGGCGCGCAGTCACAATGAATTGACGCTGAATGGTTGCGGTAAAATTCTAGGGAGGCCTCCCGGGCGTGCCGATGGAAACTTGCGCGACCCCGCCATTCTGGCCCTTACGCAGGTGCGGCATTATAATGCCGCAAAAGTACATGGTACGGATGGAGGTGAGCCATGGCTCTCGCGATCAACGACACCGCGCCCGATTTTGAGGCGCAGACGACTGAAGGCCGCATACGGTTCCATGACTGGATCGGGAACAGCTGGGCGGTGCTGTTCTCGCACCCGAAGGATTTCACGCCCGTTTGCACGACCGAACTCGGCTACATGGCGAAGATCAAGCCGGAGTTCGACAAGCGCGGCGTCAAGATCATCGGTCTCTCCGTCGACCCGGTGGACAGGCACAAAGACTGGGCGAACGACATCAAGGAGACGCAGGGCTTTGCGCCGAACTATCCCATGATTGCGGACAGCGATTTCAACGTCTCGAAGCTCTACGGCATGCTTCCCGCCGCGGTCTCCGGCGATCCAGCCAAGCGCACACCGGCCGACAATCAGACGGTGCGCAATGTGTTCGTGATCGGCCCCGACAAGAAGATCAAGCTGATTCTCGTTTACCCGATGACCACCGGGCGCAATTTCGACGAGGTGCTGCGCGTCATCGATTCACTGCAGCTCACTGCCAAGCACAAGGTGGCGACGCCGGTGAACTGGAAGCACGGCGAGGACGTGATCATCTCCGGCTCGGTGAGTGATGAGGAAGCAAAGAAACAATATCCGCAGGGGTGGAAGGCGCCGAAGCCCTACATTCGCATCGTGCCGCAGCCGCGCACTTAACTCAGTTACACTGTTTCACAAACGTCTATCTCAAACGTCATCCTGAGGTGCTCGGCGCGACGCGCCGAGCCTCGAAGGATGGCGGGCCGGGGTGTGGCCGTTCATCCACCGATCTCGGGTTTACCCGAGATCGGAACTTTAAGTGCGCATGTCGAGCAAGCTCGACATGCGTGGCTCGCTCGCTTCGCTCGCTCGCGCCTCAGGATGACGGTGTGGGATGAGCGCTCGCGAGCAGATTGAGGGAGGATTGAAATGGATGTGCGTGCCGCCGTGGCTTACGAAGCCGGCAAGCCGCTCGAAGTCACCACCGTCACGCTGGACGGCCCCAAGAAGGGCGAGGTGCTGGTCGAACTGAAAGCCACCGGCATCTGCCACACCGACGAGTTCACGCTCTCGGGCGCCGATCCGGAAGGGCTGTTTCCCGCCATCCTCGGGCACGAGGGCGCCGGCATCGTGGTTGACGTCGGCCCGGGCGTCACCTCGGTAAAAAAAGACGATCACGTCATTCCGCTCTACACGCCGGAATGCCGCCAATGCCCTTCCTGCCTTTCGCGCAAGACCAATCTGTGCACCGCGATCCGCGCGACGCAGGGCCGCGGCGTGATGCCCGACGGCACTTCGCGGTTCTCCATGGGCGGCAAGATGGTGCACCACTACATGGGCTGCTCCACGTTTGCGAATTTCACGGTGCTGCCGGAAATCGCCATCGCCAGGATTCGCGAAGACGCGCCGTTCGACAAGGTTTGTTACATCGGCTGCGGCGTGACGACCGGGATCGGCGCGGTGATCAATACGGCCAAGGTCGAGCCCGGCTCGAAATGCATCGTGTTCGGGCTCGGCGGCATCGGGCTCAACGTGATCCAGGGGCTGCGCCTCGTCGGCGCCGAGATGATCATCGGCGTCGACACGAACAACGGCAAGAAGCAATGGGGCGAGCGCTTCGGCATGACGCATTTCGTCAACCCGAACGAGATCGGCGGCGACCTCGTGCCCTATCTGGTTGATCTCACAAAAAGGGGCGACGATCAGATCGGCGGGGCGGACTACACGTTCGAGTGCGTCGGCAACGTCAAGCTCATGCGCGCGGCGCTGGAATCGTGCCACCGTGGCTGGGGCGAGAGCATCATCATCGGGGTAGCCGGCGCGGGCCAGGAGATTGCAACACGGCCGTTCCAGCTCGTCACCGGGCGCGTATGGCGCGGCACCGCCTTCGGCGGAGCGCGCGGGCGCACCGACGTGCCGAAAATCGTCGACTGGTACATGCAAGGCAAGATCGCCATCGATCCGATGATCACCCACGTGATGCCGCTCGCCGACATCAACAAAGCGTTCGACCTCATGCACGAGGGCAAATCCATCCGCAGCGTGGTGGTGTATTAGAGCGCACTTGCGTCATGGCCGTGCTTGTCACGGCCATCCAAGTCTTCCTTGTCAACCCAAGACGTGGATGCGCGGGACAAGCCCGCGCATGACGAAGCCTCAGTGCAAGCTGGGGCGCTTGAGGAAATCGTTGCGGTCGCCTGAGACGACGCGCGCCTCGAAGG
>JBKPOZ010000015.1:0-97984 GCA_046733355.1 Pseudomonadota bacterium
CCACCGGCACCGGGCGCCCCTGCACCCGCGGCCGGCGCGAGCGCGGGCGCGCCGCCGGAGAAGAAGTAGCGGCCGCTACGCGTGACATCTCAATGAGCGCTCATGCATGCTGCTCCTGGTCGGGCTGGGCAATCCGGGCGCGCGTCACGCGGGCAATCGGCACAACATCGGGTTCATGGCCGTTGAGACCATTGCCAACCGTTACAGCCAAGGACCCTGGCGCCGGCGCTTCCAGGGCGTAGTGGCGGAAGCGCTCCTGGGCCGGGAACGCGCGCTCTTACTCCTTCCCGGCACGTACATGAACGATTCGGGACGCGCGGTCGCCGAAGCGGCCCAATTCTACAAGCTCGGTCTGGCCGACACCGTGGTGTTCCACGACGAGATCGATCTCGCGCCCGGGAAAGTGCGCGTGAAGACCGGAGGCGGCATTGCCGGACACAACGGTTTGCGCTCGATCACCGCGCATATCGGCAATGATTATCGCCGCGTGCGCATTGGCGTCGGTCACCCCCGAATCAAGGAATTGGTGCAAACCTATGTACTGAGCGACTTTGCCAAGGAGGAGCGGCCTTGGGTGGCTGCTCTATGCGAGGCCATAGCGGAAAACGTTGCCTTGCTGGCACAAGGCGAGGATGCGAGCTTCCAGAACCGCGTGCATCTCGCCATGCAGGCAAAAGGCCTGCTTCCCGGGAAATCTCAGGAAGAGGATGAGGCTGCGTGCTGACGGCGCGATAGCGAGCAGGCTTGATGGGCTTCAGGTGCGGCATTCTCGGCCTGTCGAACGTAGGTAAATCGACGGTCTTTAATGCGCTCACGGCCACGGCCGCTGCGCAAGCCTCGAGCTACCCTTTCAGCACGATCGAGCCGAACGTGGGCGAGGTGCTCGTGCCCGACCCGCGGCTCGACGTGCTCGCCAAACTCGCCAAATCGGCGAAAATCAAGCCCACCCGCTTGTCATTCGTCGACATCGCCGGGCTGGTGAGCGGCGCCTCCCGGGGAGAGGGCCTTGGCAACCAGTTTCTCGCCCACGTGCGCGAGGTGGATGCGCTTGCGCATGTCGTGCGCTGTTTCGAGGACGATAACGTCGCGCATGTGAGCGGCAAGCTCGACCCGATCGGCGACGTCGATACGATCGAGACCGAACTGATGCTTGCCGATCTGGAAAGCCTGGAACGGCGCATCGAGGGACTTGCGAAAAAAGCCAAGGGCAACGATCAGGAGGCGAGCGAGGCGAAGGCGACGCTCGATCTCGTGCAACGAGCGCTTGCGCTCGTGCGCGAGGGAAAGCCCGCGCGGGTGCTCGAGCGCAAGGCGGAGGAAGAGAAGGCATTTCGCATGCTCGGACTGCTCACCGCAAAGCCGGTGCTTTACGTATGCAATGTGGGGGAGGATGCAGCCGCCAGTGGAAACGCATTGAGCACGATGGTGCAAGCGCGCGCCATGCAGGAAGGCGCAGCGTGCGTCGTCATTGCGGCAAAGATCGAGGCCGAGATCGCGGCGCTGTCACCGCAGGAACGGAGGGAGTATTTGGCGGCGCTCGGGCTCGCCGAATCGGGGCTCAATCGCCTGATTCGGGCGGGGTACGGGCTGCTCGATCTCATCACCTATTTTACGGCTGGGCCGAAGGAGGCCGCCGCCTGGACGGTCGTGCGCGGCACCCGCGCGCCACAAGCCGCCGCGGTCATTCATTCCGACTTCGAGCGCGGCTTTATTCGCGCCGAGACGATCGCGTACGACGATTACGTCACGTATGGCGGGGAAAGCGGCGCGCGCGACGCCGGCAAGATGCGCCTCGAGGGCAAGAACTATATGATCGCCGACGGCGACGTCATGCATTTCCGCTTCGCGACGTGACGTTTGCTACATCTGGCCGCGCTGGCGAATCGCGCCGAGGTGCTCGTTAATGCGAAACATGATGAGCACGAATTCCGAAACGATGCGCGCGAACAGCACGCCGATCACGATTCCGATCAGGCTCGCTATTACCCACAGGAGTCCGCCGAGCGGATGCAGCGCCATGAGCGCCAGGCCGGAGACGATGCCGGAGAGGCCGAACAAGACGGAAATGCCCACCGAGAGCCAATAGAAGATCTTGATGATCGAAGGCGTGATAAACCGGTCCCATTGAAACAGATCGCGGTAGTCGAACATCGCTCTCCTCCAAGCCCGTGGGCAGGCGACACTGCACCCGGGAAGCTTCTCGGTCAACGCGAGCGGAACCGGCGGCCCGTGTGCGTCGTTCTCTTGCTGCGACGAATCTGCGTCGCGCACGGCGAGATGGGAAATGCAATGAGAAACGCGCTTGCAGTGATCGCGGTGGCCATGGCGATAGTGGGGCTGCCGCGCGTCGGAATGGCGCAGCTTGATGCGGACGTGCGCATCGGCACGCCGCGCACTCCCGGCCTGCTCATCGAGGAGCCCAGGCCTCCGAGCGTGGCCATCGAGACCGAAGGACGCGGACAACGGCCCGACTGTCGTCCGGTCACGATAACCGAGTGGCACAACGGTATCCCGGTCACGCGCACCGAGCAGCAGTGCGATCGCTAAGCTGAAGGTGACCATTTACCGAAGACGCGGGCAGGCGCCTGCGCGCGCTTGACAGCGCCGGAACGTTCGTGCCGCATGTACGTTTAGAGCCTTTGGTCTTGCTCTTCGTGTCGCTCACCAGGGCAAAGGAGGACCCCCCATGAACTCCCACCTTCGCCGCTGCTGCCTCGCCGCGGCACTCGTCGGACTTGCCGGGCCTGCTGCAGCGCAGACCTGGGTCTACGAGCCCGATTATTACGCCGCGCGCGCTTATCAGCCTGTCGTTACCGCGCCCGTTGCGGTCGCCCCAACGCAGCGCACTATCGTCACCCGCACGATTATCCCGCAGCGACACGGCCGAGCCCCGATCGTCAAGGAGCGCATCGTCTCCGAGACTGTGGCGCCTGCGCCGGTAGTGCGCGAGCGCGTCGTGGCGCGCCCCGTGGTTGCCGAAAGCTACGCCTATGCACCGGGCTACGCCTATGCACCGGTGGCGCGTGAGCGTGTGGTTACCCGGCCCGTCGTTGTCGCCGATGATTACGCGTATTCCGGCTATGCCTACGCGCCCGCTGTGCGCGAGCGCGTGATCAGGCGGCCGGCCGTGACGGTCGATTACGTGGCGCCTACCGATGCCTACGCCATGGCGCCGGTGGTGACCACGGCTCCAGCGGTCACGCCCTACCGGTATCGCTACATCAATAACAGGCTGCTCCTGGTCGATCCGGTTACTGGCGCAGTGGTCGGCCAAGTCCAGGATTAAAGCTTCGCAGATCGAGGCGGCGGCACTGAGCCGGTGCCGCCGCGCTTTCTTTTGGGGAACCGTCTTCACGCGCCGCGCGTTCCTGGCCCGAACATTCCGAGAACCCGAGGCGTGGATCATGGCACGGCAAGAGAGCCGCCTGCGCGTTTCCGACAATCCCAAGCGCGATCCCGAGCCGCCCTCGAATATGGCTAAAAACCCGGACGAGTGGGTTTCGGGAGACGATCCAATGACCGGCGCGCAGGCGTCCTATCTAAGACGCTGGCCGAGGAGGCACATGAGCCCTCGGCCTTCGACCCGAAGCTCACCAAGGCAGAGGCGTCACGGCGCATCGATCGTTTGCGCGCGAAGCTGAAGCTCGACTGAGAGGAGACGGAGATGATCGCCACGCAGAAGACATTCGCCGTCGCAAGCGCAGCAATCCTTGTCCTTGCATGCACTCAGCTCTGCGCCCAACAGCCATCGCCGCCTGCCGATGCTTCGCAACAGAAGCAGCTCGAGAACTGGCAGCACACAGAATCCGGCAAAATGGGAAAGGAGGAGCCCAGCTCCCAGGCCGAGATGCCCAAGCCGCAAACGGCTTTCATCCATGGCGCGTTGGCGGCTGCCGGCGCTCCGACCGATGTCGATACCGTGCCGGCGAAGTTCTCGGAGCGCAATGCGCGCGACGACAAGCTCATTACCCTTGCCTACACGTTCAAGAACCTGTCTGAGGACCAGAGGCGCCAGATCTCTGCCGCACTCAAAGGACAGGGCGCCACGGCTGCGTACAAGGGTGATATTGGCACTGTCGTGCCGTTCGCGATGGAGTTGCGTCCGGTTCCGGAGGGCCTCGCCGCGCAAGTGCCACAGACGAAAGGCTTTCAATACCTCAACGCTGATGACCGGGTGCTGCTGATCTCACCATCGACGCGCATCGTCGTCGGGGTGTTTCCTGCCAGCAGCTAGACGAACTCGCGCAAACACTTACCCTGCCACGTCATGACGCGCTCGGCGCGCCGAGCCTCCTTGCATTCGCCCGCACCGCAAGATGACGGATTGAGATACATGCGCCCGATTGTCTCGGTTGCCAATGTGTCGAAGACCTATGCGAGCGGCTTTCGCGCGCTGCGCAATGTGTCGTTCGATATTCGTGCGGGGGAGATTTTCGCCCTGCTCGGCCCGAACGGCGCGGGCAAGACCACGCTGATCAACCTCATCTGCGGCATTGTCACGCCATCCGCCGGACAGGTCTTGGTGGGCGGGCACGACATTATCAGCGAATACCGCACCACCCGCTCGCTCATCGGTCTGGTGCCGCAGGAGATCTATACAACCCCTTTTGAATCAGTGTGGGCGACGGTGAGCTTCAGCCGCGGGCTTTTCGGCAAGCCACGCAATCCCGAGCGCGTCGAAAAGGTGCTCAAAGAACTGTCCTTGTGGGACAAGAAGAACGACAAGATCATGACCCTTTCGGGCGGCATGAAGCGCCGCGTGCTTATCGCCAAGGCTCTCGTGCATGAGCCGACCGTGCTGTTCCTGGACGAGCCCACGGCCGGCGTCGACGTCACTTTGCGCAAAAACATGTGGGACGCAGTGCGCGCGCTGCGCGCGGGCGGCGTCACCATCATCCTCACGACACACTACATCGAAGAAGCCGAACAGATGGCCGACCGCATCGGCATCATCAACCACGGCGAGATCATTCTGGTCGAGGACAAGGCGGAGCTCATGCGCAAGCTCGGCAAGAAACATCTCACGCTGCATCTGCAAAAGCCGCTGCCCGCCATACCCGACGCGCTCGCCCGGCCTGGGCTCGCGCTCTCTGCCGACGGAGGCGATCTGATCTACAGCTATGAGACGGGCGGAGAGCGCACCGGCATTACGGCGCTGCTGCAGGAGCTGAGCCGGCTGGGCATCCGTTTCCGCGATCTCGAGACCACGCAGGACTCGCTCGAGGACATCTTTGTACATATGGTGCGGCAACAATGATGAACCTGCGCGCGGTCGGTGCGATCTACTTTTTCGAAATGGCGCGCACCGGGCGCACGGTGCTGCAGAGCATCGTCTCGCCCGTGATCTCGACCACGCTCTATTTCGTGGTATTCGGCGCCGCGATCGGCTCGCGCATCACCGAGATCGAGGGGGTAAGCTATGGCGAGTTCATCGTCCCCGGACTCATCATGTTGACCTTGCTCACACAGAGCGTGATGAACGCCTCCTTCGGCATCTATTTCCCGCGCTTCACCGGCACGGTTTATGAGATTCTCTCGGCGCCCATATCCTTTTTCGAGGTCGCGCTCGGGTTCGTCGGCGCGGCGGCAACGAAGTCGATTATGCTCGGCCTGATCATCCTGATCACCGCAAACGCATTTGTGCCGCTGCGCATTGCGCACCCGTTCTGGATGGTCGCCTTCCTGCTGCTCACCGCCATTACCTTCAGCCTCCTCGGCTTCATCATCGGGATCGCGGCCGACGGATTCGAGCAGCTGCAGGTTGTGCCGCTTCTAGTGATCACGCCGCTCACCTTTCTCGGCGGCAGCTTCTACTCGATCCACGTGCTGCCGCCGCTGTGGCAGACGGTCACCCTCTTCAACCCGGTGGTGTATCTCGTGAGCGGCTTTCGCTGGAGCTTCTTCGAGGTTGCCGATGTCAACGTGACCGTGAGCCTTGCGGCAGTGGCTCTGTTCCTCACCACCTGTCTCATCGCGGTGTGGTGGATCTTCAAGACCGGCTATCGGCTGAAGAACTGACGCCTCTCATGGCAAAATTGGCGCGCGCAATGCCCTGCGTATCGGCTTAGGGCAATTTTGCTCACTCTACTGGAAACCATAGAGCCGCGCGGGATTGTCAACCAGTATCCGCTTGCGTTGCGCTTCGTCCGGAACCCATGCCGCGAGCATTTCGCACAAATCGGCATCGTTCGGCATCGGTGTTTTGATGTGCACGTGCGGCCAGTCGGAGCCCCACACCACCTGCTGGGGCGCGGCGGCGATGAGCGCGTGCGCAAAAGCATTGGTATCAGTGTGCGGCAGGGGCTGGGACGAAATACGGTAGGGGCCGGTCAGCTTCACCCAGGCTTTGCCGCGGCGCATGAGCCGCAGCAGGGCCTGAAAACCCGCATTGTCGGTTCCTTGGGCGGTTTTGATGTAGCCGAGATGTCCATAGACGGTGTCCACCGGAAAGTCGTCCAGCATAACATCGAGCTCGGGAAACTGATCGACATGCATCAGAAATTCCATGTGCCAGCCGAACGGCTTGATGCGATGGGCGAGCTCCTTGAGCTCTCGCACCGGCAGCACGCCCCGGCCATCCTTGACGTCCACGATGTTGAGACGCGCGCCGCGTATGCCGGCAGCGTGCATCGCTTCGATTTCCGTGTCCGAAATGTTCTGCGCCAGCGCCGCCACGCCGCGGAAGCTTGCACCGGCCGCCCGCATCGCGGCGAGCATCGCCGCATTGTCGGTGCCATAGACGCTCGGCTGCACGAGCACCGCACGTTCGATGCCGAGCGTCGACAGCATATGCTGGTAGTCGGCGAGAAGAGAATCCGGCGGCGTGTAAGTGCGCTGCGGCGCATAGGCGTAGCGCGTCCTCGGCCCGCACACATGCGCGTGGCTGTCGCAGGCGAGCGGCGGCAGCTTGAGCCTGGGCTGGCGCGGGTGCCGGTCAAACGGTGCGCACAGCGCCGCCTCGGCCGTTTGCTCCATGAACTTGCCCTAAGTTACGCGTCGGCCGCAGCCGCGCGCAGGCGTGCGCGGGCAGGCTTGAGCGCCAGCGCCATCAGTGCTGCGACGATATTGAAGGCCGCCAGCATCGCAAATACCAAATGCCAGCTTCCGGTGACCGTGGTCATCACGTTGCCGAGCGGCACCAGCAGGGACGCCACACCTTTCGCGGTGAACAGCATTCCATAGTTGGTGTTCACGAATTTTGGCCCATAGACATCCGTGATCATGGCAGGAAACAGCGAGTAGATTTCCCCCCAGGCAAAGAACAGCACGCCCGAGAGAATGACGAACAGAAGCGGGTCTTGGCCGAACACATAGACCGAGTAGATGCCGATGCCCTCGATCATGAAGGCGAGAAACATCGTATTTTCCCTGCCCAGATAGTCGGAGATGAAACCGAAAAGCGGCCTCGCTATCCCGTTGCAGACACGGTCGAGCGACAATGCGAAAATAAGTGCCGGCAAAGTAATCCCGGCGAGCGAAACGGGAATTTCCGCGATCTTCCAATCCTTCGCTATGGGGGCAAGCTGCGCAGCGGCCATGAGTCCGCCCGAGCACACCAGGACGAACATGAGGTAGAGCATGTAAAAGACCGGCGTCTTCAGTGCTTCGTTCGGCGCATAGCTGCGTCTTGTTTGCTGCACCGCCGGCGCCACGGGCACAGGCACTTCGTCCGCGCTCGGCGCCCGCAGCAGAAGACCGGTAAAAAACACGATCAGGCCTTGGCCTATACCGAACCAGAGAAATGCCGCCTGGTAACCGCTTGCGTGAATCATGTTGGCGATGGGAATGATGGTAAGCGCGGAGCCTGCGCCAAAGCCCGCAGAGGTCACTCCCACGGCGAGGCCGCGCCGGTCGGGAAACCACTTCAGCGCGTTCCCAATGGCGGCAATATTGATGGTGCCGGCACCCACGCCGCCGAACACCGCGCCAAGATAAAGCAGCGCAAGCGAGTCGGCGATCGAGTTCACGATCCAGCCGAGAGCAATCAGCACACCGCCTAAGCACACCATTAGCTTGATGCCGAGGCGATCGATTGCGTAGCCCTCGAACGGCACAAGCCACGTGCCCGCAAGGATGTAGATTGTAAAGGCCACCTGGATGGCAGCGCGCCCCCAGTGGTGCGACTCGTCGATTGGGCCGACAAACAAGGTCCAGCTGTATTGCAGGCTCGCGATCATCACCATCACGATGATGCCGTAGACGAGTTGCAGCAGCCGAGTAGCCGGAGAGGCCAATCCCTCGACGTGCTCGATGGCTTGGCTTGCCGTCATGATCGTTCCTCCCCTGGCGGCGCGTCGAATACGCCTGTGGTTATGATGCGGAAGGCGAAGGCCCGCGAACCCGCGAGCCTCCTTGTCACGCGTAGTTCAGGCGGCCTGGTATTCTCTGTTGACAACCAGCTTCTCGAACGTGGCGTCCTTGGGGATGAGATCCCATTTCTTCATCCATTCTGCCGTATGTTCGAATTCCTCGCGCGTGTAGGGCGAGGGGTCGACATAACGCAGGCGCGGCAAGTAGAAGTCGTCCGCGGTAATTTCAGAGCGATACTTCTCAGGCATCTCCTGCAAGAGGATGTGAATGTATCGCTTTTTGTCTGCGTTGATGTTCCTTACCGCGTTGCGGATGGCCCGGTTGAGCGCCTGCACCGTCTCCTCATCGAGGTCTGCGGCGAAATTCTCCAGGCCCAGATAATGCATTTCACCAAGCCGCTTATAACCTCGCTTCTCCGCAAGCGTGTTGTAGGGCGCGACGAGGCAGGCGGCAGCCACTTCGCCTTTCTCGAGCGCCTCGAAACGCTGCCAACCAACCCCGGCATGGACCAGCTTAATTTCGTCCCGGCGCAGCACGCCCTCAAGCAGCGCCAGGCTCGTATAGTGAGAGCCTTGGTGAAACTGAACACCGACCTCCTTGTTGGCGAGCTCGCCGGGCGCGTTTATGGGTGAATCATCACGAACATAAATGCCCTGGCAGACCACGGCGGCACGCTTGCCGACGATGGGACCGGGACGCTTCTGGTCATAGGTGCGGCGAACCTGCCCCCATTCGCACGCCCGATAGATATCGCACTGATACTGCTCGAACATATTCTGATAGTTGAAGGACGCGACCTTGTGGTGGTCGTAGCGGCGCGGATCGTCGCGGCCGAAGCGCTCAGGGACGTTGGGATGCACGATCTCCACGTCGAGTCCCTCGGCGGCGAAAAGGCCGTCCTCCACGCCCACGAACCAGTGCAACCCGAAGACCGGCTCGACCGATTCAATTGTGAGTTTTCGCTTGCCTGTCCCTGACATGGCCATTGTCTCCTTTGGAAAATTTCCTTCCTGGCACTAGTGATGCCAGCCTCGCCTTATCCCACCGTCCCCGTCAAGGCGTTTTCGGACCGATACACGAGAGTGGCGCTCATTTTGTGTTGTGCACCGCAGAGTGAGCGGCACCGGCCCGCAATCCTGGGTTGCCCAGCAAGTACCAAAGCACAGCAGAAGCGAATCTGACCCGGATATCGGGCTACTGATGTATGCCGCGGCGCGCCGCGTGGCCTATGCGCGCTGGCCGGCAAAAAGGCCGTCCGGCTGCTGCTCAATATAGCGCGCGAGAACCAATGTGTGCTCGCGTGAGAGCCGCTCGGCGAGTTCCGTTTCACGCCCCTCGAGCGCCTCGATAATCGCCAAATGATCATAAATCGTCTGGTTGGACCGAAACTCGCGGTTCATCGTGACCTGCCGAATGCCGCGTACGTGCAGCAGGATCTCGTTCGTCATGGCAACGAGCACATTTGAGCCGCTCAGCCGGATCATGCTTTGATGAAAGTTGATGTTGGCCTGCGAATACTCGGAGAGGTGCCCGCTCGGCTTGTAAGTTTCCGTGAAACGACTGAAAAGCTTGCGCAGCTGGGCAATATCCTGATCGGCGGCGCGCACGGTGATCAAACGAGCGGCCATGCTTTCAAGCGCAGCCCACGCCTCTATCATCTCGACAATTTCGCGCTTCGTCTTGCGAAGGATGAAGGTGCCCTTGCGTGGCACCGAAGTGACGAAACCTTCCCGCTCCAGCGCGGCCAGTGCTTCGCGAATGGGAGTGCGGCTTACGCCGAGCTGCTCCGATATTTGACGCTCGTCGATCCAGCGCGGCTCGGGAGAGCCGTAGATGTCCATTTCGATGATGGCTTGCTTGAGAACGTCGTAAACGCGTGTCCTCACATGCGGATCCTTGGCCAAATTGGCCAAGCTCAGTCCTCCATTCGCGTCTGCGGTTGGCTTTTGCGTTGGATAGACCATCCGTAGCTGCCCCTTTTCCGGCTTTGCCGGGACCGGGGGTATCTACCGGCGCCACCGCAGAGTCTCAACTCAGCAGGCGGGTGAGCGGGTCGAGACTCTGCGTGCTCGCCACCTGATCTCCTTACGAAACTTTAACGTCACGTACAGGAGCCGTTCAGGCGACGGATATTAGGATCATTACCTGTGAACGAGAACGCGCTGCGGGAGTTTGGCCATGATCCGCATCAGAAAAAATCCCCATCGCATGCCGGCCTGCTCCTTGCAAATCTGGGAACGCATCCGGCATGCGCTCACCCAATTGCGGGCTGATGCCTATCGGCCCGAGCAGCACTACATGCGCGGCCCCGGTCCGAAATCCAGGGCCAAGAGGTCCAAGCCCTAAGCTCGAAATTTATCCCCCGCGCAACATGCGCCGGCGATGTCACACGTCGGTGATCAGCGCGGTCGGGCTGTGGCGTAGCGCACGCGCATTCCGGGCACGGGGAGCATACCGAAAATAAACGCTGCGCAAGCTGCCGACACCGCGCTCACTGCGGTCGCCAGCCGGGCGCCGGCCGCGCGAAGCTGCAGCACCGAGGCGTGCATGGCTGGGCCGATCCGGCGCACACCCTTCGCCAAAAAAGGAAAGATGATCCTGCCCAGCACGGCGCACAACGCAAGTGCGAGCAGCGCCATTTTGGCATCGGAAGAACGGTCGCCGAGCGGTGCGTAGGAAGGCGCTGAAACATGATCTCCCGGCGCGCTGTTGTAGGCGGCCACCACAGCCGGCCGCGGCTCGATGCGCCGGGCAGCCGCCGCCTGCCGCATGGCCGCTTGCGGGTCGCCGCTCATCTCCGCAAGCCAGCTCGCGAGTTGCTGCACCTCTGCCCCGGGCGCGAGGCGGCCAACGGTGGTGTCGACCAGATTGTCTGCGAGGGCGCGCAGCCCGGCCGACTCCATCGGGGTTGCGCTCAGCTCGGCCCTGCCCACAAAGGACTTGTGGCTCCATCCGCGCCTGTCGGATCCCGTGCCCGCAAACACACCGCTCTCGTTTTCGGCCTTGGCGAAGGGCGCGTGGGTATCTATGCGGACTACCGTTGCCGTGCGCCTCGCATCAGCGACAGCGCGGTCGCCGTTGATGACGAATGCGAGTGCGGCCGCGCGCGAGGGAAGCTCGGCCGTGGGCAACCCTCGGGCGATGCCGGCCTCGCCCGCATAGGCAAGCAAAAGGCTTGGCCACATTTTCGAAAACAGCGCGTGCGATCCATAGATTTCCGCACTGCTCAGATTGCCATTGAGGCGAATACGGCCCCGACCACGTCCTTGCCGGGAGGGAGCGCAGATGCCAAGGCCTCGAGGTAAGGCGATTGCACGAGCGATACGCCGGGATGTTCGAGCGCGAGCGGCAGGCTCGTTGCAGAACGCGGAGACTGGATTGAATCATCGAGCTGTGCGGCAAAGCCCTGCTTCACGGATGCGACCGAGAGCCACACGCCGATTTGGCGCACATTGACGGCGGCGCGGCTTTGCGAGCCGCCAGACAAAACCGCGAGCTTGGCAACTCGGGAGGGAATGAGCGCATCGGCGACGCCGAACGTGCTCTCGTCGTCCCCTTGTCTTTTGACGGAGCGTCCGCGCTCGACGCAGAATACCGGAAGTGCAATGCCGGTCGCGCCGGGTCCTACAAACAGGCTGCTCGCCACCACCTGGTCCTGCAGCCCGCCCGTGAGCAGCGTACCGAAAGGCAGGAACAGCGGCTTGCCGGAAAGATTGTCCAGCATCGGGCTTCCGGTGCTCATCTCTCTGATGCGGACGAGTCCTTTGGCGGACGCCTCCTGAATGGTGAGCGGCGCCGGCGCGTTCGATGAAGGACCGCGAACGAAATAGACCGACAGGTTCTCGTAGGAAACCGGGTCCGACAGCGTATAGCCCGAGAGAGCAGCGCCGGGCCGAACCATGGCGATGCCGACAATCAGGGCGAGGATCAGGGTGCAAACAATTCGACCCAGCATGAAAGCGCCTCCAGAATGCGGCGCAGAGCGCGCTGCGCCTTGCTCACAAGCCCGCCAGCACGGGGAATGGTGAACGAAGCGGCTCATCCCGCAACTCTCATTTGGGGTAAATTGGTTGCGACTCGCAGATCAGAAGAACAGCGGCAGCCGGGCAAGCAGGGAGACGAGCTCTGACTGCCGCTGGGTATCGGCCTTCAGAAAAACCGATTTCAGCTGAGCGCGGAGGGTGCCGACCTCAACCCGATACCGCTCCGCGCGGGGTGAGGCGAAAGCAATGCTGGAGCGTACGCGCGTGTGGCTCAGGACGGTCCTTCAGGTCCCGCGAGAACGACGATCGAGAGCCCGTTAGCGTCGGCGAAGCGCTGAGCCAGGATGGATTTTGGCCTGCACGCATCGAGGAAGGCGGGCTTTTGCGGGCTTCGCTCGAGCGCGAGCGTCAGAAGGTGCGGCAAGCGCAGCGGCAAGCCTTCATTGTAAGCTCCGCCCAGCCTGGCGAGGACATTATCGAATAGCCGATTGTGCGCCGCGATGCTTCCATCGCATTGGCAGATTGCTATCCCCAGGCCGGCGCGCTCCAACAGCGGAAGCAATGAGGCCGCTGGAGCTTGCATGCGGGCGTCCCGTGTTAAAACGCTTCTCGATTTAGGGAGCGCTTGCGGGCGGCCGTGCGGCGATAGCATTAAATTGATGTAACAAATGCGTGCCCCCGCCCTCGCGCATTTGCTCGGCGGATCAAACGAGTCCGATGCCCGGACTGCGCAATCTCATTGACCGTGAGCCCAAGCGCGGCATCGCGTTGCCGGGCTGGGTCGAGCGCATCATGTCCATCGGAATCGTCACAGCGGATGCGCAGGTCGCCCGCCGCCAGCGTTTCGTCAACGTCGCAGCCTTCGCGACCGCGGGCAATGCGCTGTCACATTTCTTTATTCTTGCCGCCTATGATTTTGCCGACCTGATCCTCGTGCAATCCTATAATGTGCTGATTGCGCTCGCGGCGCTGCTGATCCCGCGGCTGCACCGCTGGGGCGAGAATGCGGGCGCGCTTGCGCTGATTGCACTCATTCTGGTGGGCAACAGCTTTGTGGTCTGGGCGCTCGGGCGATCGAGCAACCTGCACGTCTATTTCACGCTCGCCGGTGCGATGCTGCTGCTCCTCGGCGTGCATAACTGGGGATTGTTTCTCGGCCTGTTTCTGCTGTGGGTCGTTGCGCTGCTGCTGGCGCTCAATGTCGCGCCGGTCGAAGGGTTCGTGCTGCCGGGCGATTCGACCTTGCGCAACATGCTCTCGAGCCACGCGATGATCAACACGATCATCATCAACGCCGCTTTGCTTTTCTATGCCCTGGCCGCGCTGCACCGGGCCGAGGTGGATTTGCAGGATCAGCATGAGCGCTCGGAGGCACTCGTTAACGCGGTGATGCCGGCGGCCATTGCGGCGCGGCTGAAATCCGGTCGCGAAGCGCGCATCGCCGACGGCATTGAGACGCTCACCGTGCTTTTTGCCGATCTCGTCGGGTTCAGCACTGCCGCGCATGACGAGCCGCCCCACCGGGTCGTCGCTTTCCTCGACGGCCTCGTGCGCACCTTCGACGCACTCGCAGAAACGCACCAAGTGCAGAAAATCAAGACTATTGGCGACAGCTACATGGCCGCAGCGGGATTCGAGGGGGATGCCGCCCAGGGTGCGGTGGCCATGGGACAATTCGCGCTCGCCATGATGGATGCGATCAAAGCCCAGCCGCCGCTTGCCGGGCACAGGCTTTCGATGCGCATCGGCATCCATTGCGGGGAAGCGACGGCGGGCATCATCGGAGACACGCGCTTCTCCTACGATGTCTGGGGCGATGCCGTGAATACAGCCTCGCGCCTGGAATCGCAGGGCGTGCCCGGACGTATTCAGGTCAGCCACGCTTTTCGCGAGCTGACCAAGGACGCCTTCGTGTTCGAGGAGCGCGGCGCTACCGAACTCAAGGGCGTGGGTCAGATGCATACGTTCTTTCTCGTTGCCGCGCGGCCGACTTGATTCAGGCGTCAGGGCGAGGTTTTGCCTCCCCCCTCCTGATTGCCTTGGCCCTAGCAAAGGTGTGATGATTGGGGACCAAGGCTGACCGGCGCTTGCCAGCGAAGCCGCATAACGTGAGGGAGGTAACAAATGCCCGCGCGACTCTTGGGGAAGCTTTTTGCCGTCCTGTGCGTCCTCGCCTTTGGCCTCGGCGCATTCTCCGCCCAAGCGCAGGAGCGCGAGCTCAAGGTCGGCTACATGAAGAATCCGATTCAGGACGCGTCGCTCGATATCATGGACAAATGGGCCAAGGCGCACGGAGTGAAGCTCACGCGCGTGGCCATGGCCTACAGCGTGTTCATGGAGAAGACGACGGCGACGCTCACCTCGGGTACCGACCAGTTCGACATCATCTGGCACAACGACGACTGGGGCCAGCTCTGGGAGAAATGGCTCGAGACGACGGACGACGTGAAAGGAATCGAGAATGTCGACCAGTGGCCGCTGCTCGCCTTCTGGAATCACGAGCGCAAGCTCACCGTGGTGCCCATGGCGCACACGGTGGGCACCTTCTTCTATCGCACCGACCTGGTGAACCCCGAGGAAGTGCCGACCACGTTCGCGCAGCTCGTCTCGACAAGCCAGCGCCTGCAGAAGGAAGGCAAGGCCAAGTGGGGCTATGTGGGTGGCATGAGCATGAACAACACCTGGTTCAGTCTGTGGTGGACCATGTGGTCAAACAACTGCGATATCCTCAAGCCGCTGTTCGAGCGGGACAACGCCAAGCTCGCGGCGGCGAACTTCGAGCCGGCGGTCACCGAGCCGTGCCACAAGGAGATCGTCGACTACTGGTGGGACGCGATCCACACCCACAAGATCAGCCCTCCGGGCATGACCGCCTACGGGCGCAACGAGGCGAATGCGATCTTCATGGCTGGCGATGCCGCCTTCACGCTCGTCGATTCCACGCATTTCGGCGAGTTCAACGATCCCAAGCGCTCGAAGATCGTGGGCAAAGTGAGCATGGCGCCCTTCCCGGTGGGCCCGCGCGCGCAGAAACCCACGTCATGGAACGAGATCTGGGGCTGGGCCATCCCCAAGGGCGTGCCGGAAGATCGCAAGAAGCTCGCGAAGGAGATGCTCTCGGCGATGCTGCAGGATGATGCCGGCCAGATCGAGATGTGGAAGAAGACCGGCGGGCCGCCGCCTAACGTCAAGTTGTGGCCGAAGCTTGCAGCCGACGACAAGGACTTCGCGGCGCTCAAGCACGCCGTCTTTGATCAGACGCCGATCACCCACTCGGCCTATTACTTCGCGGAATGGCCGGCGGTGCACAAAGCCTATTCCGACATGGCGATCGCCGCGCTTTCCGGCAAGCGCGAGGACATTCCCAAGGTGCTGGGCGACAACGTCGATAAGATTCACCGCGCCGCAACCGGGAAGTGATCTCTCCTAATCCCTTCCCCGCAAAGCGGGGGAGGGTGGCCGCCGCAGGCGGCCGGGTGGGGGTGCGTGCACTTTGATTGAGACCCCAAACGAAGGCTGACCGGCTGCTATGCACCCCACCCGGCCTCGCTTCGCTCGACCACCCTCCCCGCTTCGCGGGGAGGGATAAACCGGCATGAGCGAGAAGACGCGGTTTATGCTGGCGCTGGTCGCACCCGCAGCGCTGGTGCTGCTGTGCTTTCAGATCGTGCCGATCCTCACCGGCGCCAATGTGAGCTTCCGCGATTGGACGCTGCACGATCCCAAGCGCACCTGGGTCGGGCTTGCCAATTATCTCTACGTTCTTCGCGATGCCGATTTCATGCAGATCGTGCTGCCGAACACGTTCGGCTTCATGATCGCGAGCGTCGCATGCTCGCTCGTGCTCGGATTGCTCGTTGCGCTGATGCTCAACAAGCGATTTCCCGGCCGCTGGCTCGTACAGTCATTCGTGCTGCTGCCCTTGATGGTCGCGCCGGTTATCGCTGCCATCATGATCCGCTGGATGTTTAACGATCAGTTCGGGGTGGTGAACGTGGTGCTCGACGTCTTCGGCATCGAGCAAATAGCCTGGCTGACCCAGCGCTGGACCGCATTTTGCGTGATCCTGCTCACCGACATCTGGCTGTGGACGCCGTGGTTTGCGCTCATCCTGCTCGCCGGCCTGCAGAGCCTGCCGCCCGAGCCGTTCGAGGCCGCAGCAATCGACGCGGCCGGCGCCTGGCGCACCTTCCGCTACATTACGCTTCCCATGCTGCGGCCGGTGATGGCCGTATGCGTGGTCATCCGCTCGATTGACGCCTTCCGCACGTTCGACACCGTGTGGACGATCTCG
Organism: Pseudomonadota bacterium; assembly: GCA_046733355.1. Classification (GTDB taxonomy): domain Bacteria; phylum Pseudomonadota; class Alphaproteobacteria; order Rhizobiales; family Xanthobacteraceae; genus VAZQ01. Next base: position 16,588 of record JBKPOZ010000015.1, read on the forward strand.
GGCGGCGGACCCGCGCGCGCAACCGAGCTGTTCAGCATCTACGCCTATGTGGAGTCGTTCCAGTTTCTCAATCTGGCGCGCGGCTCCGCCGCCGCGGTGATCGGCGCCTTCATCATCGTCGTCTTCGCCATGCTGCTCTATCGGCTGCTCAACCGGTTCGTCGAGGTGTCGCGATGAGCGCGCCGGCCAGCGTCATCACGAACGCGCCAGCGGAGTCCGGCCGCCTGTTCTCGGCGCTCGCACCCGGCGCCAAACGCGCCTTCTTCGCGCTCGCCGCCGTGGCGATTTGTCTGCTGCTTGCATTTCCGGTGTTCTGGCTCGTCCTCACCTCGCTGCGTCCGGCCAGCGGCGTCTATTACGTGCATCGCGGGACCGAGTTCACCCTCGACAATTTCCGCGAGGTGCTTTCCCAGGAGCTCGTGCTCAAGGCGCTGTTCAACAGCTTTGCGATTTCGACGCTCGCCACGATCCTGTCGCTCGGCGTGACCACCACGTCCGGCTACATGCTTTCGCGCTTCCGTGGTCCCGTCCCCAATGCCTGGTTCTCGCTGATCTATGTCTTCCGCTGCGTGCCGTACGTCGCCTGGGTGCTGCCGCTCTATTTCGTTACGCAGCAGCTGCGCATCTTTGACACCTATTGGGGGCTCCTGCTGCCGCACGTGGCCGTGCACATCTGTTTCTTCTCCTGGATCATGAAAGGCTTTTTCGACGGCATCGATCCGTCCATGGAATACGCTGCCATGATCGACGGATGCTCGCGCTGGGGCGCTTTCTGGCGCGTGGCCTTGCCTTCCGCGATTCCGGGGCTGACCGCGCTCGCGATCCTGTGCTGGCTGTTTACCTGGAACGAGTTCCTGTTCGCGCTCATTCTCACGGCACACGAGACACCGATCCTCACCGTGGTGATGGCGCAGTTCGTGCATGAGCTGGGCATGGAATGGAACCTGATGAGCGCAACCGCGGTAATTGCGCTCATACCCGCGCTCATCATCACCGTGTTCGGGCAGAAATACGTGCTGCGCGGCCTGCGGGTCTGAGCTGGCGCAAATCTGACATGGCAGAAGTCTCGCTCATCAACGTGCACAAAGCCTACGGCCATGTGCCGGCGGTGAAAGACATCACGCTCGAGATCAAGGATCGCGAGTTCGTGGTGCTGGTCGGGCCATCGGGATGCGGGAAGTCGACGACCTTGCGCATGATCGCGGGGCTCGAGGAGATCAGCGCGGGAAAAATTCTCATCGGCGGGCGGTTAGTGAATCACCTGCCGCCGCGCGATCGCGACATCGCCATGGTGTTTCAGAACTACGCGCTCTATCAACACATGAGCGTGCGCGACAATCTCGCCTTCGGCTTGCGCAACCGCAAAGTGCCGGAGAGCGAGATCACGGCAGCGATTGCCCGCGCGGCGAGAATCCTCTCGATCGAGCCTTTGCTCGATCGCCGGCCGCGCCAGCTCTCGGGCGGCCAGCAGCAACGCGTGGCGCTCGGCCGCTGCATCGTGCGCAACCCCAAAGTGTTCCTGTTCGACGAGCCGCTGTCGAACCTCGATGCGCAGTTGCGCGCGCAGATGCGCCTTGAGCTCAAGGAACTGCGCCAGCGCGTGCAGACCACCTCGGTGTTCGTCACCCATGATCAGGTCGAGGCCATGACGCTCGGCGATCGCATCGTGGTGATGAAGGACGGCATCGTGCAGCAGGTGGGCACGCCGCTCGAGCTCTACCGCAAGCCGGCCAATCGCTTTGTGGCAGGCTTCATCGGCTCGCCTTCGATGAATTTCATCACCCTAACCGTGACCGGCGGGGACGGACGTTTTTCACTCGCCGGCGATGATTTTCGTTTCGACATTCCGGCGAGCCTTGCCCCGACACTCGGTCCGCGCCTCGGCGGACCGGTCTGCGTCGGCATGCGCCCGCAACACATCCGGCTGGGCAAGCCGACGAACGACCATCAGATCGGCCTTGCGGGGACGCTCATGGTAACGGAGCAACTCGGCGACGAGCAGCTCCTGGCCGTTCGCATTGGCAAGAGCGAGATCCGTATTTCCGGCGTGGATCCGGATTTGACGCTCGCGCCGGGGACGCAGATCGAGGCCGCGATCGCGGCGGAGAATTTGCATTTTTTTGATGCGACGTGAGGGAACGGCGCGCCTAGAACGCCGTCATGCGCGGGCGTGTCCCGCGCATCCACGCCTTTTGTATCGCTTTAAGCAAAGACGTGGATGGCCGGGTCGAGCCCGGCCATGACGCCGAGAGTTGCGGGGACCTACGCCGCGTTGTCCGCCGCGCTTGCGTTGACGGAGAGCCAAAGGCCCGCCACGGCGTCTTCGGCGGTGTCGGCGGTGTAGATGTTCTTCCATTCGCCATACTGGGCGATGTAGCCGCAGGCGATCCAGGAGCTGCCCTTGCGGCCGAGGGCGCCAAAATCCCGTCCGCATGCTTCTATGAGCGGCGCAAGCGCGGGCATGCTGACGTAGTCGTAGCCGGCTTTGCGCTGGGCGCGCGCGAGCTCGCTTTGCGGAAAACCCGCCTGCTTCAGCTTCCTTGCGAGCTCAAAGGAAATCACGCAGTCCACTCCGTGCGACTTAGTACGAAGGTCCCTGCCAAACTGGGTCAAGCGAGGCCGAATGGTTGTGCTCGTTATTCAGGTTTTCCACAGCGTTGCGACTAATCTTACTGCGTCACAACCGCCATTTTTGAACCGTCATCCTGAGGTGCTCGGCGCAACGCGCCGAGCCTCGAAGGATGCGGCCCAGTCGTGGCCGTGCATCCTTCGAGGCTCTCTCGCTATGCTCGCTCGCACCTCAGGATGACGGCGTGAGATGAAAGAGCAGCGCGGCACCGACGCATGCTCCGATCATCCGACCTCTGGTCGACATTGGATATTGCCGCTTAGCCGAGCGAGGCTACGACTTCGCGCGAGGGCTGCATGGCGCGAAAATCCGGCATGGGGCCGACGGCAAGGCCGCGTGTGCGCGTGATCGAATCAAGCGAGACCGCGCCATGGCGGATGGCCAGGCGAACGCGCCCGTTCGCAGCACGCGTGTAAAGATCGGGATGCGTGGCGAGGTAGGCGTCCTGCTCGCCCTGGGGAGTCCCGCTCATGCCGTCGACGTAATGATGGCCGTTGCGCTCGACATGCGCGGCGCCCACGAGCGCGGCGAGCGCGAGGTCCTGCTGGACCGCGACGCCCGCCTGGGTGGTGAGATCCTCCGCCGACATGAAATAGCGCGTTCCGGTCTCCGCTTGCGCGTTCCAGTGCGCGACCCGGGCGCGATTCAGCAACGCCCGATAAAAGCCTTTGCACGATTTCGCGGAAATGCCCCGATAGCCGAGGCTACGGGCGCGCGGGAAGACGCCGATATCCGCGTCAGACTCGTCAACCTCAACCGGGACCTCGCGCGAGAGCGTCTCAACCGGCTCGCGCAGCGCGCGCGCGCGCGCAATCGGTTGCTCAATCAAAAGGACTGCACTCTTGAGACGAGCAAGGCCCCTCTCCTCCCGAATGCGCCGCCACAGCTCGGTTAGCGGCCCCACGCCTTCGAATTGCTCGTTGCCGTCCAGGGTGACGAAATACGGCTCGGGAATGCGGTCAAGCACCGCGGCCACCGCGCCGAGGCGATCAATATCAGCAGCAATGGCACCGCCGAGCTTGAGCTTGAAATAGCGATGTCCGTAGGCGGCAATCGCCTCTTCGAGACTCTCCGGCAGGCCATCGTCAAGACGGCGCCCGATTGTTTCCGCGCGGGTGAGCGCATCGAGGAGGCCCACGGTGTGTCGAACAAAAATTGAGCGCGCCGGGCGCAAGTCGCCCAGGAACGCGGAAAGATCGAACTCCGCGAGATCGGGGGTGATCTCGGCCGTCAGCACCAGCCGATTCTCGCGTACAAGATTGAAGGCCGGCTGCTCTTCAAGCCTCGCCAGCGCGTCGATGATCGCACGCTCCAAAAACGCGAGGCCGAACGAGGCGATGAGGCCATTGAGCCCGCGCGCAGTGCACGCCGCGCGATGCTCTTTCTCGGCTGCAACCGACAGCCCGAACGGAGTCGCGGGGCCCACGGCGATGAGGCGGTGACGCGCGAGCTGCGCCGATTGCCGCAGTTGCGCGAAGTTCTGCTCGTTCGAGAGATCGGGCGATTTGTCGAACCATTTGGGCACGAGCAGCTCGGCGGCCACACCCTCGCCCTCGCGGCCATCGCCAAGGCGGACGCGCGCGCGAACGAAAAGCTGCGGCGCCTCCCGCAGGGTCACCACGCCAAAACGGAAAGGCAGGCGCAGCCTGACCGGGCGCTCGTAGAACGCGGCATCGAGAAGCGAAAGACGCGCCGCCATGCTCACGCCGGACACTTCCGCCGCCTTGACCCCACTTCGGCCAACTCCTTTAATGCTCGACGGTTATAGGGCACCCCGTTCTTGAGCAAGTGTTAGGAACCGGACATGCGTGCCGCGAGCAGTTGGCTGGATTGGCGCGTGCATGCCGCATGGCTGCGTCCCCTCCTCTTTCTGCTCCTGCTGATCGTGGGCTGGGACCTTGCCATCCGCATCTTCCGCATTCCGCCCTATCAGGTACCGGCGCCCAAGGACGTCGTGCTGACGCTTTGGCACGAATGGCCAATGCTGCTCGAGCAATCGGTGCCCACAACGGTGGCGACGATTGAGGGATTCCTGCTTTCCGCCGCCTTCGGCATTCCGATCGCCATGCTCATTGCGGGCTCGCGCACGGTGGAAGCCTATGTCTATCCGCTGCTGGTGTTCTCGCAGTCCATTCCCAAGATCGCGGTGGCGCCCTTGTTCGTCGTCTGGTTCGGCTTCGGCATGCTGCCCAAGGTGCTCTGCGCCTTTCTGCTGGGGTTCTTTCCGGTCGTGGTCTCGGCGGTGCAAGGATTCAAATCGGTCGAGCCCGACATGCTCGATCTCGCGCGCGCCATGGAGGCAAGCCGGCTGCAGACCTTTCGCATGGTCAGCCTGCCGCACGCGCTCCCTGCCATATTCGCGGGACTCAAGGTTTCCATCACCCTTGCAGTCGTGGGCGCCGTGGTGGGCGAATTCGTCGGCTCGAACTCGGGGATCGGCTTCGTGCTGCAGCGCTCCATCGGAACCTTTGAGCTGCCCACCATGTTTGCCGCACTGGTGGTGCTCGCGCTGATCGGCGTCGCTCTCTTCTGGATTCTCGACGTCATCGAACGCCTCGCCATTCCCTGGCATGCAAGCCAGCGGCAGGATTTCATTCTTGCGGCCTGAGCCGGGCGGGACACAAACTCATTAACGGAGGAAATCCCATGATCCGATTGCTTCTGGCGGCGTTCGGCGCGGCGCTGATCGCGACGCCGGCTGCGGCCGCCGACAAGGTCATTTTGATGCTCAACTGGTACGTCTATGGCGAGCATGCGCCGTTCTATTACGGCAAGGAGAAGGGAATTTTTGCGCAAGCCGGCATTGATCTCGACATCCAGGAGGGCCGCGGCTCCGGCGTGACCACGCAGGCGGTCGCGGCGCGCACCGCGCAATTCGGCTATGTGGACGTGCCCACCATGATGCGTGCGGCGGTGAAAGGCGCGCCGGTCATCTCTAGCGGCGTGCTGCTGCAGACGAGCCCGATGTCCGTCATGGGCTTCGTCGAGAAGAACATCCGCAAGCCCGGGGACATCAAGGGCAAGACGGTCGCCACCACCCCGGGCGATTCCATGTCGCAGATCTGGCCGCTGTTTCTGAAGAAGACCGGGCTCAAGGAAAGCGACTTCAAGACGGTGTCGGGCGACGCGACCACCAAGCTCAACGCGGTGATCAATGGCCAGGCCGATCTCCTGCTCGGCTATGTCATGGACCAAAGCATGAAGATCAAGGACGCCACCGGCCGCGATGTCTATGCGATCAAATTTTCCGAGTACGGCGTCAATCTGGTGAGCTCGGGCATCATCACCACCAAGGACGTGATCAAGGACAATCCCGATCTCGTGCGACGCATGATGCTCGCCAGCACGAAAGCGGTTCTCGCCGCGGTGAAGGATCCCAAGGCGGCCGCGCAGGCAATCCTCAATGCCAATCCCAAGGGCGGGCGCATCGAGACCCTGACGCAGGGTTTCGAGCTGACGATCCCGCTCTATAGCGATCCAACCGGCTCGTCGCGTCAGCCGTTCAAGGTCAGCGACAAAAACATGAGCGAGACAGTTGCGATCATGGTGGAATATGGTGGCCTCGACGCCTCCGCCAAGGACAACCCCAGGCAGTTCTACACGAACGAGTACCTGCCGACGGATATGCCTCGATCAGATGACAGATGACGGACGACGGAGGACAGACAAGAAACGTCAGCCGGCCCACGAGCGAAATTCGATCTGATCTCCGTCCTGAGCCATCTGCCCTCCGGAAACCAATCATCGAGATCGCCGGCGCGGCAAAAACCTATCGCACCCGCGACGGCGAGGTAGCCTCGCTGCGGCCTATCGACCTGAGCATCGGGGATGGCGAGCTCTTCGTCGTCGTCGGGCCCTCGGGCTGCGGCAAGACGACCCTGCTCAAGATGATCGCCGGGCTGCTGCCGCCGAGCGAAGGCGAGATACGTGTCGACGGCAAACGTATCACCAGGCCGCATGCGGGCGTTGGGGTCGTGTTTCAAAGCGCGCTGCTCCTGCCCTGGCGCAGCGTCATGCAGAACGTAATGATGCCGGTGGAGGTGAAAAACTTGCCGCGCGATCTCTATGCCAGGCGCGCGGCCGAGCTTTTGCATCTGGTGGGCCTTGACGGCTTCGAAGAGAAATATCCCTGGCAGCTGTCCGGCGGGATGCAGCAGCGCGCGGCCATCTGTCGCGCGCTCGTGCACGACCCCAAGATCGTGCTGATGGACGAGCCGTTCGGCGCGCTCGACGCGATGACGCGGGAGCGCATGAATGTCGAGCTGCAGCGCATCCAGGGCGAGACGAGAAAGACCGTGGTGTTCATCACCCATTCGATTCCCGAGGCGGTCTTTCTCGGCGACCGCGTGCTGGTGATGACGGAGCGGCCCGGCCGCATCGCCGCCATCTATCCCGTGCCGCTTGCGCGCCCGCGCGCGCTCGATGTGATGGCCTCACCCGCCTTTTTTGATTTGACGCAAACCATCCGGCACCACTTCAACGTACAGGGCAGTGACCATTGAATTTGTTGTGCGTCATGCGCGGGCCATGACGGGCGGCGCGGGATTTCGCTGCCGCTCAATCCGGGCTACGATTGAGGCGTAGGAGACGATTGATGCCCATCACGGTCGTTCCGGTTACAGAAAACTTCGCCGCGGAGGTCGGCGATGTCAATCTTGGCCGCAAGCTCATGGCGGCAGAGCTTGCCGCCATCAAGGAGGCATTCGCCAAATATGCGGTGCTGATCTTTCCCGACCAGCATCTGAGCCAGAACCAGCATCTCGACTTTGCCCGTGAGTTTGGCCCGCTCGAGACCACCATCGCTCGCCTCTACATCAAGGAGGCGCAGCTGCGCGTGCCCAAGGAATTTGCCGACGTGTCCAACCTCGATCCGCGCAACGAGGTGTGGGGAAAAGACAGCCGGCAGCGCATGTTTCAGCTCGCGAACCGGCTTTGGCATACGGACAGCTCGTTCAAGCGCATTCCGGCCCTGTGCTCGCTCCTTTATGCGCGCGCCATTCCGCCCCTCGGCGGCCACACCGAGTTTGCCGATCTGCGCGCGGCCTATGACGCGCTTGCTCCAGAGATGAAGCGACAGCTCGCAGGCCTCGTGGCAGAGCATTCCATTTTCACCTCACGCGCACGGCTTGGATTTACCGAGTTCAGCGACGAGGAACGTGCTGATATGCCGCCAGTGCCGCAGGCAATGGTGCGCACCATTCCGGAATCGGGGCGCAAGACGCTTTACATTGCCTCGCATGCCGGCCGCATCTTCGGCATGCCGGAAATCGAGGCGCGCGCGCTCATCGAAGAGCTCATCGCGCATGCAACGGCCCGTCAGTTCGTCTACACGCATCGCTGGCGCGTGCATGATCTCGTGATCTGGGACGATCGCTGCACCATGCATCGCGGCACCGATTTCGATGACCTGCGCTGGAAACGCGACATGCAGCGCGCCACCATCAGCGACGTGGCCAATTCCTGCGAGCAGGAGGGTCTCACGGTGGCGGCGGCTTGAGTTTGTAGCCCAGGTGAAGGAGCGGTACCAGGGGACCACAGCCCGCATCTCAATTCCTCATGCGGACTACACGAGTAGCCGCAGGCCGTGCTCTCGCGCCCAGAGCGCCACGATCGCGAGCTCGCTCGCATAAGGGGCGCGGTTGGCGAAGCCGCGGCATTGCGCGATCTCTCCCACGCTGGTCAGCTCGATGGTAAGCCCGCGGTTGTGGTTGCCGGGCGGGCATTCGCAGGTGAGCGACCAGATCGACGTAGCGCCGCGCAGGCACTGATTGTGGTAGCTCACCACGCAGTGATGCATGCGCTCGCCCTCGCGGAATAGCGCCTCCTCTGTCTTGATCTGACGAAAGCGCCAAATGGCCGGGCCATTCTCGCCTAGCATCTCATATCGCGCATCCGGCAGCGGATTCCCCGTCCAGCTCCGTCCATGAACGAGCGCACGCGCGCGCAATGCGTGGTGCCACTCCTGCATCGCGCGACGCAGGGAAGCCAACGTACGCCCGGTGAGCGAATATTCCCGGACGTTGAGAAAATCGATAAGATCGTTCATTTCGAGAACAGAGGCGGGATTGCGCGCAAAAAAGCGCGCCGCCTCCCGCCAGAAAGGGTCGTCCGCACGGAAACCGGTGATCTTGCTGCGGCAGATGCGCAACGCAGCTTCGCTATCGCCGCTCTCCGCCTTGCCGATTGCGTACCAGAGCGCGCGCACGCTCGACGTCAGTTCCGCCGGCGCGTTCACGAAATGATGGGTCTCGCGACGGGAAAATCCGATGCCGGCCAGCTTTTCGTAAAGCGAGCGGCCCTGGGCAACGACAATGTACCACTCACAGAAGTCGTAGCGTCGGTGCGCGAGCTCATCGGCAACCGGCGCGCCGTCGATGAGGGCCGTCCCCGCATGCAGCTCGTCCGTCCAGGCGCCCTGCAGATGCACGGGCGCGGCATATTTGGCGAAGGCGAACTCTACGAGATCGAGGAAGCGTTTTTCCGGCGCGCGCATGCGCAGGCGGCAGCGCCAGATCTCAGGCGCACGCAACGCGAGATGTCGATACGCCTCGATCCGCCGGCGATATACCGGATCGAACTGAGCGTAGCAGTCGATGAAGGGAGGAGTGCGCTTATGGCGCGCATGCGCGCGCAGCCGCGCGCAAATAGCCTCGTCTGCCGCCCGAACCTGCGCTTCGCGCAATTTGTTCTGCTTGCCCATGGTGCGACCAACACATCCCCGACGGCCTCCGTCGGGATGTGCGGGTCGCGAAAAATCGGGCTTGGGCAAAGAACATGGTTTGCTCCACCATCGCGCGCTGACGTGGGAAGCGATTGTGGCAGTATCGCGGCGATGCGCGCGGCCGTATGCTGGCGGGAACAGTTTTTCACTCCGGCGATTTCGTCGTACTCACCCCAACGGTAAGGCATGACCGCACGCTGGATCGCACTTGTCGTCGCGCTTGTTCTCATCTTCCTCGTGGGGGCAGGTTTTGCCATTACGTGGAAGCCGGCCATCGAGCCGACTGCGCCGCCGCGCGCTGCGAGCTTCGATCAAGCGCTGGTACGCCGCGGCACAGAGCTTGCCGCCATCGGGAACTGCATCACCTGCCACACCGCCGCGGCAGGTAAGGCCATGGCGGGCGGCCGGGCACTGCCAACTCCATTCGGCACGATTTACTCGACCAACATCACCCCCGATCCCGAGACGGGCATTGGCAAATGGACAGAGGCGGCGTTCCAGCGCGCCATGCATGAAGGCGTCGACCGCGCGGGCCGACATCTTTATCCGGTTTTTCCCTACGACCATTTCACCCTGCTCACGGAGCAGGATAACAAGGCGCTCTACGCGTTCCTGATGACGCGCGATCCGGTTCGCGCCAAAGCTCCGGAAAATGCGCTGCGCTTTCCATTCAACATGCGCATAGCGCTCGCCGGCTGGAAGCTTCTGTTTTTGCGCAAAGGCGTGTACGAGCCGGACTCCTCGCAGAGCGATGCCTGGAACAGAGGGGCCTATCTGGTGGAAGGGCTTGGCCATTGCGGCGCCTGTCACACGCCCCGAAATGCACTGCAAGCGGAACGACGAGGGGAACGCCTCGCCGGCGGGGAAGCGGAAGGCTGGACCGCCTACGCGATCAACCAGGCGTCTCCCGCACCGGTGCCGTGGGATCAGCCGGCGCTTGCGTTTTATCTGAAAAACGGCTGGCATGCGGTGCACGGCATATCGCGCGGCCCGATGGCCGAGGTGACGCACAATCTCGCCGCCGCCTCCGATGCGGACGTGCAGGCGATTGCGATTTACATCGCGAGCGGCATCGGCGAGCCGACCGCTGAGCGGAAGAGGCGGGCCGAAGCCGCGCTTGCAGAGGCGCGCAGGAGCGCGGCAGGGACGACGGGCGCTTCTGCCGATACCGGCAGCACGTCAGGGCTCGCGCAGCAGAGCACGGAAGCACCTGGTGCGCTGATCTATGGCTCCGCGTGCGCCGTTTGCCATGAGAGCGGGCGCGCGCTTCCCTTCGGCGGGATATATTTTGCGCTGAGCACGGCGCTGTACGGCCCCAATCCGAAGAACCTGATCAACGTCACGCTTCTCGGGTTGCCTGCCTCGGAAGGCGAGCAGAGCCCCATCATGCCAGGCTTTGCCGGCGCGCTCACGGACGCGCAGGTCAGCGCCCTCGTGGCCTACCTGCGCCAGCGCTTCTCTGATCAGCCGCAATGGGGCGACATCGGCAAGCTCATTCGCGAGACGCGCAGCGGCGAGCCGCCTGTTGCCATTCATCCCACGCACGCCAGCGCGTCTGCGCCTGGCGATGCGAGCCAGCGAGGAACGCCATGATGAAGCTTACGGTGAACGGGAAAGAGCACGAGATCGCGTCCGAGCCGGACACACCGCTCCTCTATGTGCTGCGCGACGAGCTGGCGCTCAACGCCGCCAAGTTCGGCTGCGGCCTCGGCCAGTGCGGCGCCTGCACGGTGCTGGTCGACGGCAACGCGGTTTGCTCCTGCGTCACGCCGCTGCTCCTCGCCATCGGCAAGACAGTGACCACCGTCGAGGGGCTCGGCACCGAGCACGAGCCCGGGCCGATGCAACGCGCGTTCATTCAGGAGCAGGCGGCGCAGTGCGGGTACTGCATTCCCGGAATGATGATGCGCGCGCATGCACTCCTGCAGAAGAACCCGCGGGCGACCGACGCTGACATCCGCGCGGCCTTGCAGCCCAATCTGTGCCGCTGCGGCACGCATATGCGCATTCTGCGGGCGGTGCGCCGCGCGGCGGAAACGATGCGCACCGCGCGAGCGCCGGCTCCTGCGCAGGGAGCAGTGCCATGACGTCTGGCCTCGTACTCTCCCGTCGCAAGGTGCTTGCCGGCACTGGCGCGCTGATCATGAGCTTTGCCTCGACCCCCGCGCTCGTCGTGCGCGGAGCCGAGGGCGAGGCAGGCCAAGCGCCGCCGCTCCCGGGGAGTCTGAAGCAGAACCCATATCTCGATTCCTGGATTCGCATCGCGGCGGATGGACGCGTCACCGTGCTCACCGGCAAGGCCGAGCTCGGCCAGGGCCTCAAGACCGCGCTGCTGCAGATCGCCTCGGAGCAGATCGATGTGCCGTTGGAAAAACTCACCTTGATCACGGCCGATACGGCAGAGACGGCGAATGAAGGCTACACCTCCGGCAGCCAATCCATGCAGAACAGCGGCACAGCCATGCTCAATGCCGCGGCGCAGGTGCGCATGTTGCTGTTGAGCCAGGCAGCACTGCAGCTCGGCTTGACTGTCGATCAACTGCGGACGGAAGCGGGTGCGGTCGTCGCACCTGACGGGCGGCGGCTCGGCTATGGCGAGCTCGTCAGCGCAGAAATGCTGCATGTGCAGGCGCAACCGACCTCGGCGATGAAGGATCCATCCACGTTCAAGGTGATGGGCAAGCGCATTCCGCGCGTCGATATTCCCGCAAAGGTTACGGGCGGAATTGCCTATGTGCACGATCTCCGACTGCCGGGAATGCTGCATGCGCGCGTGGTACGGCCACCAGGCTATGGCGCCCAGCTCACGGAAGTGAACACAGCCGCGGTGGAGAAAATGCCTGGCGTGGTGAAGGTCATCCGCGACGGCAGTTTCCTTGCCGTCGTAGCCGAGCGCGAATTTCTCGCAATAAAGGCCATGCGCGCGCTTGCCGCTTCCGCCCGCTGGCAGGAAAGTGCGGAACTGCCGAAAGAGCAGGATCTTGCTTCCATGCTGCTGCGCCTGCCGGCGCAGGACAGCAGGATCTTCGAGGTGGGCGGCGGTCCCGCGGGTGCGCAACAGAAAGTGGAAGCGACCTTTACGCGCGCCTATCAGATGCACGGCTCAATCGGCCCGGCCTGCGCAGTCGCCAAGTTCGAAGACGACGCGCTCACGGTGTGGACACATACCCAAGGCGTCTATCCCGACCGCGCGGCCATTGCCGAGATGCTGCACCTGCCCCCCGAGCGCGTGCGCTGCATCCACATGGAAGGCGCCGGTTGTTACGGGCACAATGGCGCCGATGATGCGGCTGCCGATGCCGCGCTGATCGCGCGCGCGCTCCCCGGCCGCCCGGTGCGTGTGCAATGGATGCGCGAGCAGGAGCATGCGTGGGAGCCCTATGGCCCCGCGATGGTAAGCAAGGCGCGCGCAGCGCTCGACGCCAACCGCCGCGTAGTCGACTGGCAATACGAGGTGTGGAGCAATACCCATTCCATGCGCCCGGGTGGCGCCGGTGCGTTACTCGCCGCGCAGCAATTCGGCGAAGCTTTCCGCGAGCCCGCGCCCAAGCCCATCCCGCTTCCCGACGGCGGCGGTGACCGCAACGCGATCCCGCTCTACAAATTTCCGAATGCGCGCGTGCTGCATCATTTCATTCCAAAGATGCCCGTGCGTGTCTCGGCGCTGCGAGCACTCGGCGCGTATGTCAACGTTTTCGCGATCGAGACTTTTATGGACGATCTGGCGCTCGCGGCGGGCATGGACCCGGTCGAATTTCGCCTCCAATATCTCGACGACCCGCGTGCCCGCGACGTGGTTACGGCCGCGGCCGAGCGCTTCGGCTGGACTGCTGCAAAAACGCTGCCGCGCGGGCGCGGCTGCGGCTTTGCATTCGCCCGTTACAAGAACCATGCGGCTTATTGCGCGGTCGCAATGGAGGTCGAGGTGGCGCGCGAGACCGGCCGAGCGCGGCCGATCCGCGCGGTTGCGGCAGTGGACAGCGGGCAAGTCATCAACCCGGACGGGCTCGTCAACCAGATCGAAGGCGGCCTCATCCAGTCCATGAGCTGGACGCTCTACGAGCGCGTCACGTTCGATGAGAAGCGCATCACCAGCATTGACTGGTCGACCTATCCGATCATGCGGTTTGACGCAGTGCCCGAGAGCATCGATGTGCAGGTCATCAATCGACCGGGGCAGCCGTTCCTGGGCAGCGGCGAATGCAGCCAGGGCCCGGCGGCCGCCGCGCTCGGCAATGCAATTGCCAATGCCATCGGCCAACGCCTGCGCGATCTGCCGCTCACGCGCGAGCGCATCCAGGCCGCCATGCCGGTGTGACAGGTAGGGCGCAATAGCGAAGCGTATTGCGCCGAACAAAACTCGCGGAATACGCTGACCCTATGCCGCCCTGCTTCCCGGGTGAGGATAGCAGCAGCGCTACTGCTTTTCTTCATTGCGATTGTCTTCCGGCTGCTTCTGGCCGAACCAGTCGTAGGCGACGGCGGCGGCAACGAGGGCCACGACTGTGAGGGAGCCGAGTCTGCGCCAACCAATGCCCTGGCCCATCTGCAGCCCCGCGGCGATGAGCTTGGGATCGAGCCCGGCGGCATTCTCCTTTTGCCGCTGCGCAAGCTCCGCCTGCGCACGCGCAATGCTGCGCGCGCGCACCATCATCGCGAGGGCGGCTGCAAGCAGCGCGACACCCGCAAATGCTCCAGCAAGAATGAAACCGGCCTTGATCGGATCGTAACGATCGGCGAGCCAGAAGAACGCGGCAACGAGCAGAAGGACAAGCGCGAGCGCGCCGCACAGCGCCGCCAGGGCGGCCCAGATCAGCGCGTGTACGCTCAGCCCGGCACGGATTTGCGCGTTGAGCGCGAGATAGCGAAGCCAGCCCCCCATGTTTTGCTCTTCAGGTATTATCCGCTCGTCCCGCGAAAGCAGGGACCCAGTGCTTTTCTGCTGCATTCCAGCTCTCGCGGGAATGCATGGAGGATTGTCTCACTACCGCCGCCAGGTCGCTCCAAAGAAAAAGCCGATCGCCACGGCGAGCGCGAGGGTCGAAGGCCGCCTGCGCAAGGACTGGTCAACGGCATTGCGCATGCTGTCGCCCACCTCGCGCACCGCGTCCACCGCGTCCTGACTTTTCGCAGCCGTGTCGGACACCACGCCCTCGACATTCGAGCGCGCGCGTGCCCAGGCGGCGCCGCTTTTCGCGGCGAGCGCTTCCGAAAGCTCGGCAGTCAGTCGCAGCACGTCCTTGCGCAATGCGTCGAGGTCTGCGCGAACATCGCCGCTCGTGTCAGAAGCGCTTTTGTCGGCCGGGCCGGACCTGGCCTCCGCCGCGCTCTCGCGAAACGCCTCGCGCGTGGTGGTGTTCGACATCGGACTGCTCCGCGCTGAAGCTCGAATATATTCTCGACCCCTCCCCCTCGAGGCAAGGGAAAACAGCGCACTGGGACGATCAGCTCGGCAACCTGCTCTCGTCCGGAGGAAACACGTGATGCAGCGCAATCAGGCCGATGATCGTGAGGGGGACGGCAAGCAATGTGCCCATGGGCCCCCACAGCCATGACCAGAACGCGAGTGCGAGCAGAATGGCGAGCGGGTTGAGCGTCAGATGCCGGCCCAGAAGCGTCGGCGTGATGAACTGGCCCTCGATCGTGGCCACGGCAACAAAGGCGGCGGGCGGCAGCAAGGCATAGGCAAACGACGGGAAAGTGACGAGCGCCACCGCGAACAGAACCGCCGTCGTGCAGGCGGCGCCTACATAGGGAATGTAATTGAAGACTGTCGCCATGATCCCGAACAGGACCGGCGCCGGAAAACCGAACAGCCAGGCGCCAATTGCCACAACGACACCGAGGCCCCCATTCACCATGCTCACGATGGCGAGATATCCCGCCAGATTTTGCTCCACATCCGTGACGATGCGCATGAAGCGCAGCTTCGCATCTCGGGTGGTGAAGAACGAGACCATGTAGCGGCGGAAGTCGAGCTGTGCCGCGAGGAAGAAGATCAGCGTGACAAAGAAGAGCAGGAGCTGGGCCACGGCGGGCGTGATATAGGTAATCACCGGCGTCACCACCGCGAGCTGCGAGGGTTCAACAGCAACCTGCGGACTTTCGCCCGGTGCAAACACTTTCTCCAAATCGCGAAGCGCGGCGAGCGGCCGGTCGAGGACGTAAAGCTTCTGCCTGATGCTCGCGCCGATTTCCGGCGCACGCGCGATCAACTCGGCGGCCGGCTTGGCAAGCAGGGTGAAAGCCGTGGCGGCGAACAGGAGCAGACTCAGCCCCAGCGCAATTGCGGTGATCCAGGGAGAGACGCCATGGCGCGCACCCATCTTAACGAGCGGAGCGAGCGTCGTGCCGATCACCAGCGCGGCGGCAATCGGCAATAACAGCGGCCGGCAGAAGTACAGGCACGCTCCGAGCAGAATAATAAAGATGCCAACCGTCGCGACCTGAGAAGCCGCCGCCCAGACGTCCCCCAGCCCCTCGCCAGCCTCTTCTTTTTGTTCTTTGTCGTTGACGTTGAGCACCTGCGTCCTCTCGCGCGAGCGCGATTGTTTGACGCCGGTGAGCGCTCGCGCCCCGCGTCAACGCGGCTTTCTGTATTTCGGTTCCAGGGTGTGGCAGCGCGCGGCATGCGCCTGCGCTAGCGAGCGCGGGAACGATCTGCTACCGAGATACGCTCATTTCATGCGCTTTCCGCAATGACCGAAACCGGCCGCGATTACAGCGACACCCTGTTCCTGCCGAAGACGGATTTTCCCATGCGCGCAGGCTTGCCGCAGCGGGAGCCTGAGATTCTCGCGCGCTGGAAGCGGCTGCGCCTTTATGAGCGCTTGCGCACGGCGGCGCACGGACGACCCAAGTTCATCCTGCATGACGGGCCGCCTTACGCCAACGGCAACATCCATATCGGGCATGCGCTCAACAAGATTCTGAAGGACGTGGTGACACGATCGCAACAGATGCTTGGCTTCGATTCGAACTATGTGCCCGGCTGGGACTGCCACGGCCTTCCCATCGAGTGGAAGATCGAGGAAGAGTACCGCGCGAAGGGCAAGAACAAAGACGCGGTGCCGATCCTCGAATTCCGGCGCGAATGCCGGCATTTCGCAGCGCACTGGATCGATGTGCAGCGCGAGGAGTTCATCCGGCTTGGCGTCGACGGAGACTGGGCACATCCCTACACCACGATGGATTTTGCCGCCGAGGCGCAGATTGCGCGCGAGCTCATGGCTTTCGTGCGCAACGGCACGCTCTATCGCGGCTCAAAGCCGGTGATGTGGTCGGTGGTGGAAAAGACCGCGCTCGCCGAAGCCGAGGTGGAATGGGAGGACTACGTATCCGACCAGATCTGGGTGAAGTTTCCCATCAAGAGCGCGCCGGAACACTTTCGTGCAAAGCTTGAGCGCGCATGCGTCGTCATCTGGACAACGACGCCGTGGACCATTCCAGGCAATCGCGCCATCAGCTACTCGCCCCGCATCGAATACGGTCTCTATGAGATCGTCGACGCTCCGAGCGACAACTGGGCCAACGTCGGTGACTGCTACCTGCTTGCGGACAAGCTCGCGGTCGAAATCTTTCGCCAGGCGCGCGTCACCGCGTTCAAGCGACGCGAGACCGTCGCCGCCGACGTGCTCGCCGGGATCGTGTGCCGGCATCCGCTTGACGGCTTTGCAGCCGATTACGCGTTTGCCGTTCCGCTCCTCGCCGCCGAGCATGTCACCGACGACGCCGGCACGGGGTTCGTGCATACCGCGCCGGGCCATGGCCGCGAGGACTTCGACGTCTGGACGGCGAATACAGCAAAGCTTTCCGCGCGCGGCGTCGATACGCTTATTCCCTATACGGTCGATGCGGACGGCCGCTTCACCAAAGATGCGCCGGGCTTTGCCGGCAAAGCCGTGCTTACGGCGGCTGGCGAAAAAGGCGATGCCAACGATGCGGTGATCCAGGCATTGACCCGCGCCGGCATGGTCATCGCGCGCGGGCGTCTCAAGCACCAGTATCCCCACTCCTGGCGCTCCAAAAAGCCGGTGATCTTCCGCAACACGCCGCAATGGTTCATCGCCATGGACAAGGCCATCACGGATCGAGCGGCAACGCCGGACACCACGCTGCGTGAGCGCGCGCTCGCTGCCATCCGGGCCACGCGCTGGGTCCCGCCCCAGGGCGAGAACCGCATCACCGGCATGATCGAAAGCCGGCCCGACTGGGTGATTTCGCGCCAGCGCGCATGGGGAGTGCCCATCGCCGTATTCATGCGCGAGAAAAGAGACGGCAGCATCGAGGTGCTCGACGACGGGCGGGTTAACGCGCGCATCCTCGACGCTTTCGAGCGCGAGGGCGCCGACGCCTGGTATGCGGCGGATGCCGCCGCGCGCTTTCTCACGCCGGATTACGATGCCGCCAAGTGGCAGAAGGTCAACGACATTCTCGATGTCTGGTTCGATTCGGGATCGACGCATGCCTTCACGCTTGAGCAACGCGAGGATCTGAAAGTCAAGCGCGAGCGCGACGGCGGGCAGGATACGGTGATGTACCTCGAGGGCTCCGACCAGCACCGCGGCTGGTTTCAGTCTTCGCTGCTCGAATCATGCGGCACGCACGGTCGCGCCCCCTTCGACGTCGTGCTCACGCACGGTTTCGTGCTCGACCAGGATGGGCACAAAATGTCGAAGTCGCTCGGCAACGTAACCGCGCCGCAAGACGTGATCAGGAAATCGGGAGCCGACATACTGCGCCTGTGGGTATGCGCATCGGACTATGCCGACGACCTGCGCATCGGTCCGGAGATTCTGAAAACCGCCGTGGAAACCTACCGCAAGTTGCGCAACACCATTCGCTGGATGCTCGGCTCGCTGGCGCATTTCAATCCCGATGAGCGCGTCGCGTTGGCGCAGATGCCCCAGCTCGAGCGGCTCATGCTGCATCGCCTCAGCGAGCTCGATGCGCTGGTGCGCCGGGGCTACCGGGAGTTCGATTACAAGCGCATTTTCGCAGCCCTCAACGCGTTCATGACCACCGATCTTTCGGCGTTCTACTTCGATATCCGCAAGGATGTGCTCTACTGCGACCCGATCTCATCGCTCACGCGGCGGGGGTCCTTGTGCGTGCTGGACCATCTGTTTCGATGCACGGTGACGTGGCTCGCCCCCATGTTGCCGTTCACCGCAGAGGAGGCGTGGCTCTCGCGCCATCCTGCGCCGGGCGAGGAGGCCGCCAAAACCTTCCCCCGCGAGCTTGGCACAACGGCTCAACCATCGGTGCACCTGGCGCTTTTCCCCGATCTTCCATCGGCATGGCGCGACGATGCCCTCGCGGAGAAATGGCGCAAGATCAGGCTGGTGCGGCGCGTCGTGACCGGCGCGCTCGAAATTGAACGCGCGCAGAAGCGCATCGGCTCCTCGCTCGAAGCGGCGCCCCTCATCCATGTTTCCGATCTTGAGCTGTTTGCCGCACTTGTCGATGTGGATCTCGCCGAACTGTGCATCACTTCCGCGGCGACCCTCATGGAAGGGGACGGCCCTCCCCAGGCATTCCGGCTCGCCGAAGTGCCCGGCGTTGCCGTCGAGGTACACCTCGCGCAAGGAAAGAAATGCGCGCGTTCATGGAAAATTTTGCCCAGCGTGGGCAGCGACCTGCTCTATCCTGATGTCTCGCCACGCGACGCACAGGCGCTGCGTGAATGGAAATTGATGCGCAATGCTGCGGAGTAGCGGCGCAGAACCGGAGCGAGGCATGAGCACGGACGCGAAGACCGCCGCACCCGCTCATCGCGCGCCCGCTCTCTGGTGGGGGCCCCTGACACGGTTCGGGCTTATGGTCGCGCTGGTCACCGCGCTTATCGACCAAGCGAGCAAGCTCTGGCTTCTGTTCGTGGTCGATCTCGGCGCGCGCGGCGCCATCCGGCTTGCCCCCTTCCTCGACCTCGTGCTCGCCTGGAACACGGGGATCAGCTACGGGCTCTTTCGCCAGGAAGGGCCGCTCGGCCAATGGGCGCTGCTTGCGCTCAAGGCAATTGCCGCGGGGCTATTGTGGATTTGGCTTGCGCGTGCCGCATCGCGGCTCACCGCCCTGTCTCTCGGCCTGATCATCGGCGGGGCCATCGGCAACGCGGTCGATCGGCTGGCCTATGGGGCCGTGGCTGATTTCGTGCTGTTTCACATCACCACGGAAAGATTCGACTTCCAGTGGTACATCTTCAATCTCGCAGACGTGGCCATTGTGGCCGGTGTCATCGGGCTCCTCTACGATACCCTGTTCGGCACCGATTCGAGCGCCGCAAAAGCGCCCTGATCCTCGCCAGAATGCGGGGCGGGAGATGCGGCAATTTCGCCGCCGCATGAAGGGGATAGCAATGCTGGACCGGTCTCGGGTGAGGCGCTGGCGCTCGTCCGCGCTCGCTCTCTTCGCAATTGCGCTCACGTGCGCAAGCCTCGGCAATGCTCGCGCCGAGGACGACGAAGAAGACGTGCCCGCGGACACGAAGTTTCTGCGCAACTTTATGAGCGTACTGGGTTTCCAGCGAGATGGCACCGGAATCGAGTACCGTGAGCGAGCCCCCTTGGTCGTGCCGCCCAGCCGCGATCTGCCGCCGCCGCAGAGCGAGAGCGCGGAGGCGCGCAACCCCGCGTGGCCGAAGGATCCGGACGTCATTCGTCGCCGACAGGCTACCGCCGCCGAGAAGGCAAAACTGGGCGCCGACAATGTGAGCGAGCAGGCGCGTCCGTTGCGGCCCGATGAGTTGAACGTGCGCGGAGGAGTGACGACGAGTTCGGGCAAGGCTGCTCCGAGCGCCGAGGAGAGCGCCCGTCCCATGAGCCCCGAACAGCTCGGCACCAGCACCCAGAGTGTATGGGAGAAGATGTGGGGGTATGTGGGACCAAAGCGGCCAGAAGCGGCGCCGTTCACCGCAGAGCCTCCGCGCACGAGCATGACCGCTCCCCCTGCGGGTTATCAGACACCCTCACCCAGTCAGCCTTACGGGATCGACCCGACTCGGCCGCAGGCTCCGCAGAAACCGTCGACGCTCGAACAACGTCTCGAGGCGCCGCGCTGAGCATCAAACAAATTTGAAGTGGCGACCTCCCCTTTGCAGGGGAGGTGCGTCGTGTCATACGCCCGGCCATTGTCTCAGGAAATGTTCGGATCAGATCCGTGCTGAAACAATTTTTTGCATTCGTTGTGGCGATCGCGACCGCAGGCGGCGCCAGCGCAGGTGCTTCCGAGGTCTCTCATTTCATTCTCGATAATGGACTGGAAATCGTGGTGATCCCGGATCATCGCGCGCCCGTGGTCACGCATATGGTCTGGTACAAGGTGGGCTCCGCCGACGAGACCCCGGGCAAGTCGGGCCTTGCTCATTTCCTCGAGCACCTGATGTTCAAGGGCACGGCGAAGAATCCCGCCGGCCGATTTTCGCAGTTAGTCGCAACCATCGGTGGTCAGGAGAACGCATTCACCTCGGCCGATTACACCGGGTATTTCCAGCGCGTGCCGCGCGAAGAGCTCAAGCGGATGATGGAGTTCGAGGCGGACCGAATGACGGGCTTGCTGCTCACGGAGGAGGCGGTCCGGCCGGAGCTCAATGTCGTGTTGGAAGAGCAGAACATGCGTGTGGCGAACAATCCCGCCGCGCGCCTCGGCGAACAGATGGAGGCCGCGCTCTACCTCAATCACCCTTATGGCAAGCCGGTGATCGGCTGGCGGCACGAGATCGAGCAACTGACCCGGGACGACGCCCTTGCCTTCTATCGACGCTTCTACACGCCGAATAATGCAATCCTCATTGTCGCGGGCGACGTGACCGCAGAGGAGGTGCGCGCGCTGGCGAAGGCAACCTATGGACCGGTACCGCGCGTTGCCGAGACAAATCCGCGCATGCGTCCGCAGGAGCCCGCGCCGGAGGCCGCGCGCACGGTGACACTGGCCGATCCGCGCGTCACGCAGCCCAGCATTCGCAGATATTACCTCGTTCCATCGAGCAGAACGGCGGGACCGGGAGAAAGCGCAGCGCTGGAAGTGCTGGCGCATATTCTGGGCAGAGGGTCCAACAGCCGGCTGTATCAGAACCTTGTCGTCGAGAAGGGCATCGCCGTGAATGCAGGCGCGACCTATGACAGCATGGCCGTCGATGCCACCCGGTTCAGCTTCTCGGCGACGGCGAAACCCTCGGCCTCCTTGCAGCAGGTCGAGGAGGCGATGGACGCGGTGATCGCGGAGATCGTGGACAAAGGCATCACCCAGGATGAGCTCGACCGGGCCAAAGCGCGGATGATCGCGGACGCCGTCTACGCCAACGACAACCAGCGCAGCATGGCGCAATGGTATGGGGCGGCGCTTGCGACGGGCTCGACTGTCGAGCAAGTGGGTACCTGGCCCGACCGCATCCGCGCCGTCGACGCGCAGGCGGTGCGCGAGGCGGCTCGGCGCTGGTTCGACGCGCGGCGCTCTGTGACCGGTTACCTCGTGCGCGAGACGCAACAGGAGGAGAAGCGCTCGTGAGCGCTACGCTTCGCACGCGCTCCCGATACGCATGCGCAGCGCTGCTGTTCGCCGTGGTAACGCTTTTTGGCGCGCGCGCGAGCGCCATGACCATCGAGCGGGTGATCAGCCCCGGCGGCATCGAGGCGTGGCTGGTACATGATTCCGCGGTCCCGGTGATCGCGCTCGAATTCTCCGCACGAGGCGGCGCAGATCAGGATCCCGCGGACAAGCCCGGAGTTGCCAATCTGGCGGCAAGCCTGCTGGACGAAGGGGCCGGCGGCTTCGATGCCGTGGCGTTTCACGATCGGCTCGAGCGCCGGGCCATCGAGCTCCAGTTCCAGGCCGGACACGACGATTTGCGCGGCACCGTGCGAATGCTGACCGAGCATCGCGACGAGGCCTTCGAGGCGCTGCGACTCTCGGTTTCCAGTCCCCGTTTCGACACCGAAGCGGTCGAGCGCATCCGCGCGCAAGTCCTCTCGCAACTGCGTCGCGAAAGTGTCAGTCCCAGCCAGCTGGCAAGCCGCGCGTGGTGGGCAGCGGCGTTTCCAAACCATCCCTATGGCCGACCGGTGAATGGCACGCTCGAATCCGTGCCGAATATCACGGTCGCCGATCTGAAATCCTATGTCGCGCATGTGCTGGCTCGCGAGCATCTCAAGATCGCACTTGTTGGCGACATCGGCGCCGCAACTGCCGGCGCGTTGCTCGATCGCGCATTCGGCGGCTTGCCTGCGCGCGCCCAGCTGCAGCCAACTGCGGATGTCATCGCCCAGGGACTCGGGCGCCGAATTGTCATCCCGCTCGATGTGCCCCAGGCCAACGTCGCCTTCGGCGGCCCCGGCATCGAGCGGAAAGATCCGGATTTCATGGCGGCCTACGTGATCAATCACATCCTCGGCGGCGGGTCGTTCTCTTCGCGGCTGTACCGGGAGGTGCGCGAGAAGCGAGGCCTCGCCTATGGCATTTCGGATGTCCTTATCTGGCTCAAGCATAGCGCCGTGTTGTTCGGCAGCACCGCGACGCGCGCGGACGCCACCGGCAAAAGCATCGAGATCATCGAGGAGGAGATCCGGCGCCTTGGTGAGGAGGGCCCCTCGGAAGAGGAGCTGAACAAGGCCAAGACTTACCTCAAAGGCTCCTTCGCGCTTGCCCTCGACAGTTCAAGCCACATTGCAGGCCAGCTGCTGCAGATGCAGACTGACGAACTGGGCATGGATTACATCGAGCGGCGCTCGGGATTGATCAATGCGGTAACACTTGCCGACGCCAAGCGGGTGGCGAAACGGCTCCTGCAAGGCGGGCTGCTCGTCACGGTAGTCGGCCGGCCCGAGGGCGTCACCTCGAATTAACGCTCAATCTGCCGTAGGGTGGGCACAAGGCGCAATGCTCAGCCGCTAGGCATGCCCGAAACGTACGTGTGCGGCGTACCGACCCTACGCAAGCGCACCGCAGGCACATGATCCACATCACGGAAAGCATCAGCATTGATGAGGCCGAGCTGGAAGAGTGCTTCGTGCGCGCCTCCGGACCAGGCGGGCAGAACGTCAACAAGGTGGCGACTGCGGTGCAACTGCGATTTGATATGCGCCACTCGCCTCACCTGCCCGAGGACGTGCGCGAGCGGCTTGCGCGGCTTGCCGGAAGCCGCGTCACCCGCGACGGCGTGATCGTCATTGCCGCGCAGCGCCATCGGACGCTGGAACGCAACCGCAAAGATGCGCGCGAGCGGCTGGTTCAGCTGATACGCCGGGCGGCGGCAGCACCCCGGCCACGCCGGGCAACAAAACCGAGCGCGGCCTCGCGCGAGCGCAGGCTGCAATCGAAGCGCAAAAGAGCGCTGATAAAGGATCTGCGCCACGGCCGGCCCGAGCTGGATTAGCTGCAGGCGAATCGTCCGGTGAGCGTGTAAACTCCGCGTGAAAGGAGCTTTCATGCCGGTTCGCCAGCTCTCGACCGCCATTATCAACCGGATCGCCGCTGGCGAGGTGATCGAGCGGCCGGCGAGCGTGGTCAAGGAGCTCGTCGAGAATGCCATCGATGCCGAGGCCAAGCGGATCGATATCCTCACTGACGGCGGGGGCCGCAGATTGATTCGCATCACCGATGACGGCACCGGTATGCGGCCGCATGATCTTGCTCTCGCTGTCGAGCGGCATGCCACCTCGAAACTTCCCGAAGACGATCTGCTCGACATCAGAACGCTCGGCTTCCGCGGCGAGGCATTGCCGTCGATCGGCGCGGTGGCGCGGCTGACGATCGCAACCCGAGAGGCGGGCGAGCCGCATGCCTGGAGCATCACGGTAGATGCGGGCAGGAAAACCGAGGTGAGACCCGCCGCGCTCGAGAGGGGCACCCGTGTCGAGGTGCAAGACATCTTCTACGCAACTCCGGCGCGGCTGAAATTTCTCAAAAGCGAGCGCAGCGAAAGTGAAGCAATCAGGGAAGTGGTGCGCCGCCTCGCCATGAGCCGGCCTGATCTGGCTTTCACGATTGCTGGGGAGGAGCGCAGCCCCGTTAGTTGGGCGGCGCGAACGGCCGATACGGAGGGCCGGCTGGCGCGGCTTGGCGACATTCTTGGTGGCGACTTTCGCAGCAATGCGGTCGAGCTACGCGGCGCATGGAACGGCATAGCGGTCGAAGGATTCGCTGCGCTGCCGACTTACAGCCGCGCGAATTCGCTGGGACAGTATCTGTTCGTCAACGGACGATCTGTGCGCGACAAGCTGCTCCTTGGGGTCGTGCGCGCCGCCTATGCGGATTATCTTGCGCGCGATCGCCACCCCGTCGTCGCGCTGTTCGTCACGCTTGATCCGCGCGAGATCGATGTGAACGTGCATCCCGCGAAAGCGGAGGTGCGCTTTCGCGATCCTGGCCTCGCGCGCAGCGTCATTCTGCGCGCGCTCAAAGAGGCGCTGGTGCGCGAGGGCGGGCGTGCCGCAAGCGACGGGAGCACCGTTGCGGCTTTCCGCAGCCCGGCAACGCCGCCGCGCGGCGGCTATGATTGGCGGCAGTCGGCCTGGCGGCCGGCAGGCGGATCGACCTCACCCGCATCGGGAGCACTTGCCGTTTGCCTCGCAGAGCGCGAGCAACCCACCTTCGACGCTGGACCGCCGACGGCCGGCATGCCGGCTGCAGAACTTGCGCGCGAGGGCCTTGAGTACCCGCTCGGCGCCGCCCGGGCGCAGCTGCACGATTGTTATATCGTCGCGCAGACCCACGATGGGCTGGTGATTGTGGACCAGCATGCCGCGCACGAACGCATCGTCTACGAGCGGATGAAAGCAGCCCTGCAGAAAGCCGGGGTAGAGCGGCAGATCCTGCTTATTCCCGAGGTCGTCGAGATGGAGGAGGCCGGGGTCGAGCGGCTGCTCGCGCGCGCCGCCGAGCTCCTGGAATATGGCGTCCTCATCGAGCCGTTCGGGCCGGGGGCGATTGTGGTGCGCGAGATGCCGTCGCTTTTGGGCGAAGTTGATGTGAGCGCGCTCGTGCGTGATTTGGCCGAGCACATGGAAGAATGGGACGAGGCGCTCCCCCTCGAGCGCCGCCTCATGCATGTGGCGGCCACCCTAGCATGCCACGGTTCGGTGCGTGCCGGGCGGCGGCTCAGGCCCGAGGAGATGTCGGCGCTGTTGCGCGAGATCGAAAGCACCCCGAACAGCGGCCAGTGCAACCACGGCCGCCCTACATACGTCGAGCTGAAGCTTGCCGATATCGAGAAGCTGTTCGGGCGGCGATAGTGCTGGCCCGCATTATCGCGGTTGTCGTGCCAAATAGGGCTGAAACCGCCGTGTTGTCGGGCTGCAACACCGGCGAAAACTACTCGCTAATGAACCCGCTAACCCAAATAAGGCGCATTTCGGCCCGCAACGCACCCTAGGTAGTACGCCCATAAGCCCGGGGGTGAAACAGGCAGGGCTTGCGATGGGCTGGGCGCATTTCTTATCGAGCTATGGCGTTTGGATCGTAGCGGCTTTCATCGCGCTTGAAAGCATCGGATTGCCTTTGCCCGCAGAGGCGGCGTTGATGGCGGCCGCGTTCTTCGCTGCAAAAGCGCACGGCCCCCATATTCATTCCCTGATCACTGCTGGAATTCTCGCAGCCATCATCGGTGAAGTCGTCGGGTTCTGGATTGGACGAAAATTTGGCTATCAGCTTCTGATGAAGTACGGGCGTCGCTTTGGATTGACCGAAGAGCGCATAAGAATCGGCCAGTGGCTATTCGTCAAATACGGCAGTGTATTCGTTTTCACTGCCCGCTTCTTGCCCTTTCTGCGAAACATCGCGGCGGTTCTGGCCGGCACAAATTGCATGCCGAAAAATACTTTCTACATCGCAAGTGCCGCCGCTGCCGCAAGCTGGGTCTTTGCATACGGTCTCGGCGCCTACGCTCTGGGTGAGGCATTTATGAATTCGGCTTCACCCGTCACCATTTCGGCGGGGATCATCGCCAGTACCGTAGTTCTGATCGGGGTTCCCGCAACAGTTGCACGATGTGAAAAAAGCTTGTTGGCCAAAACTGCAGCGCTTGACGCAAATCGTTGATCGGCGTCGCGCAGAAGCACTTGGCGTGCCCGCAAGTCAGAGCGGGATGCGTTTTCGAATCACCATCGCGCCTTGGCATTTTGTTGGACCCTGATATTTGCAGAAAACGGGTTGTGTGCGCCCGCAGGACTGCAACGCCACGTTAACCTTTACATACTCTTGCGCCCTTTCTTTCAGATCGCACATCGAAAGAGCGCCTCCGTTTCGACGAAGTGTTCAGATATTTTTTTCAAACTCGTGCGAGCGAGGGGGAACAGCATGACGAAAACGGCCAGGGTGCTTATGGCCGCTGTAGCAGCGAGTGCAGCGCTGAGTGTGCAGGCGGCGCCGAGCCGAGCCGATAACGGCCAGGTGGCCGCAGGAGTTATCGGCGGTCTCGCGGTCGGCACGCTGTTTGGGGCAGCCATGGCGCAGCCGCGCTACTACGCGCCCGCGCCGGTCTATGTCGCGCCGCCTCCGCCGGCCTGCTATTGGACACGAGGGCGGCCGGTCTGGGATGAATATCGCGGCGTGTGGGTGCGGCCGCGCATCCAGGTCTGCGATTAAACTAGCTGATATTTGTAACGCGCTCGTCAGCGCGAAAGCGGCAATCCAGTTTTTCCTCCTGGAGTGCTGGGGTCGGAATGAGCGGGGGTGAGTCCGCCTCCGGAGACGGCTCATTGCGCGCTGGAGCACCCAAGGGCGCGGCTGCCGTATGTTCGATTGCACCATCGGTGACGAGCAATACAAGCGCGATTGGTGCGACACCAGGATCGAGCTATACGACCACGTCGCAATTACGAGCCCACGCGGTGCGCTCGTGGCGTCGGCCTTGATTCCGAAGCGTCAGCTGCAGCGCCTGATCAAGCAATCGCCCGTACTGTGGAACGCATTCAGCCACTGGCGGGCACGAATTGCGGCCTTGCGCATGCGCCGGCGTTAGAGCCGCGGCCACTCATCAACATCCGTCATGCTGAGGCGTGAGCGCCTCAGGATGACGGATTGAGATGAGTGCTTGTGGTGAAGCCTACTGCTTCCAGACCTTGAATGCTTCCGCAAAGACGCGCTCGCCGGGCGAGCCCTTTTCCAGCGCGAGAATGGCGCGGCGGTTGTTGTTGTATACCACGGGGATGTCGAGCCAGGCACGCTCTTTCAGGAGCTGAACATTGCGTTCCTTCTCGGCATCGACGCTGGAAAGTCCGATCAGGAAGAAGCCGTTCGTGACTTTCACGGCAAGTCCGGCGAGCGGGACACCGCGCGTCTGCTCCGCCTGCTTCATCAGGATTCCGGGCACATTGGAAATTCCGCCGGACGGGAAATCGGTCGGCAGCTTGAACATGATCTCGACGGTATGGCTTGCCGGCAGCCCCTTGTCGGTATTGCGCCGCAAGGACCAGGTCATGGCAAGCTTGCGTTCGGGCACTTCGACGTCGGCGCGGATTGCCAGCTCAGGCGCCTGACCCGGCCCCGGCGTGACTGTCTCAGTGCGCCAGATGGCCGAGCCAACGAAGCGTCGGCCGTTGGGGTCGGCCGGATCTTCTTCGTACAGCACGACCTTCTGCGCAACGGCTGCAGCCGTCTGTGGCGTGAGCGGGGTGGACTGATTGCCCGGCTCGATGCGATCGGCGATCTTCGGCCGGCTGGTAGCGGCCGGTGCTTCGCGCGCGCTTTCCACTGCGGGCGCCCTCCAGGATCGGTACAGATCCACCAGATTTGGCCATTGCCACGCAAGACTTCCGAGAACGGCGACGCCAACGACGACGGCGGCGAGGGCCCTGATCAGACCAGGAGAGAGTCGAACCTGCCATCTCTCTCTCGGCGCATCGCTTTCTTCGACTTCTTCTTCCTGGAATGCGGGCAGCCTGTTGGGGTGCGCTTCTGCCTCGGCATCCTGCTCGGCAAACGATGGCTCGAGCATCGGCTGGTCGAATTCATGCCCCACGCGCGGCGGCTGGGCCTCGAATGCATGTTCCTCCTCAGCCGGCCGCTCCAAGCTGCGCAGCTCGGACTCATGCGCAGGCGCCGGCGGTTGCACGCGCGGCGGCGCGTCCCAACCCGGGACCGGATCCTTTGTCTTTTCGGTGGGAAGAGGCTCGCGTTTAGCGAAGGGCCTGCGCAACGGGTGCCGCGGGGCCGGCTGCGCTTCGCCTGCTGCGACGCGCTCTATCCCGGGCTCAGGTGGGCTCCCTTCCGAGATCGGCGGCTTCTTTGCAGGCCACGAAGATGCGGGCGCGGTCGGCTCACTCTCCCGCCGCGTCTCTTGGGGCAGACGCGCTTGCGGGCGCGGTTCCTGCGGCACTTCTCTTCGCAGGGACGGCCGTGAACTGACCTGCGGCGCATCGCGGGGAAGCTGGCGCGGCTCGGGGCGAAGACTTGTCGGCGGCGGCGCCGGAGAGGTACCGGCCCGCCGCTGCGAGACGGACGTCGAGGCTCCTTCGCGCGTACGCGGCTCGATGGGCCGAATCTTGGGCGCCGGCGGCTGGCGCGATGGCTCCATGAAGCGGCGCGCTGCCTCGGCTTCGACCTTGCGAATGGATTCCTCGAGCGCAAGGCGCTCGCGCGTAATGTCGGATTCACTGAGCGAGGGTGTAATGCCGCGAAGCTGCGCCAGCAGAGCCCCGCGCGCGCGCTCGTAAAGTGCGCGGCGATTTTCGCCGTTGTTCTTTTCAAGCGCGGCGACGGCGCGGGAAATGAGCGGATAATAGTCGGCCATGCTTACACGCTGCACATGCGAGGGTTAACTCGGCGTCAGTTCTCGAACGGGTTGTGCATCAGAATCGTGTCCTCGCGCTCGGGACTCGTCGAGAGCAAAGCGACCGGGCAGCCGACCAGCTCCTCGATGTGGCGCACATATTTGATGGCCTGCGCAGGCAGCTCGGCCCAGGAGCGTGCCCGCGCGGTCTCCGCCTGCCAGCCTTCGAACATCTCGTAGATCGGCTCAACCTCCGCCTGCGCCCCCTCGCCCGCCGGAAGATGGTCGATCTCGCGGTCACCGAGCCGGTACGCCACGCATACTTTCAGCTCGGGCAGGCCGTCGAGGATGTCGAGCTTGGTCAGAGCAAGCCCGTGGATGCCGCTGCTGCGTACGCTTTGGCGCACGAGCACCGCATCGAACCAGCCGCAGCGCCGCGGTCGTCCCGTAACGGTACCGAATTCACGGCCCCGCTCTCCAATGATGCGGCCCATATCGTTGCGTTGCTCGGTGGGGAACGGTCCCTCCCCTACGCGCGTCGTGTAGGCTTTGCAGATGCCCAGAACGTAACCGATGGCGCTCGGCCCCATGCCCGATCCGGTAGCAGCCTGCGCAGCAACCGTGTTGGAAGAGGTCACAAACGGGTAGGTGCCATGGTCCACATCGAGGAGCGCGCCCTGCGCTCCTTCAAACAGGATGCGCTTGCCTTCGCGCCGCTTGCCATCGAGCAGCGACCACACGCAATCCATGTACGGCAACAGATGCGGCGCGACGCTTTCAAGCTCCTGCTGCACCTCCGCTGCAGCGAGGCGTGACAGACCCATTCCCGCGCGCAGCGCGTTATGATGTGCGAGCAGTCGTTCGATCTTGCCGCCGAGCGCAGGAGGATCCGCAAGATCCATGACCCTGATGGCGCGACGGCCGACCTTGTCCTCATAGGCCGGACCGATGCCGCGCCTTGTCGTGCCGACGCGGGTGAGCGCACCTGCCTGTTCGCGCAGAGCGTCGAGCTCCTGGTGCAGTGGCAGGATCAACGTCGCGTTATCGGCGATGCGCAGCGTCTGCGGGGTGACATAAATGCCCTGCCCCTTCAGGCGATCGATCTCTTCAAGGAGCGCGCGCGGGTCTATCACGACACCATTACCAATGACCGACAGCTTTCCGGGTCGGACCACCCCTGAAGGGAGAAGCGACAGCTTGTAGGTAACCCCGTCGATAACCAGCGTATGGCCGGCATTGTGTCCGCCCTGAAAGCGGACGATGATGTCGGCCTGCTCGGACAACCAATCGACGATCTTGCCCTTGCCTTCGTCGCCCCACTGGGCACCAACGACGACCACATTGGCCATAAGGCGCTTTTTCTCCGCGTGGCCGGCCCCAGCTTCTCCTCGACGCTACAAAGGCTTACCCCAATGTTGCCCCTCTCCGGAAGTGACAGCCCCGATAAAACTCATCCGTTGCTCGCCCCAGCTCAGCACACCGGATGATTCCGCTCTCTAAAAGGCGATCTCGCGGCAACATCGCGGCGGGCTGAAGAGCCGCGCAGATGCGTCGGGTCAAGCGGCGGCAGACGGTCGGGCGCGAAGGGCGCGAGATCAATGAGCTGCGCCGCGCCGCCGAGGAGCAATTCGCTCATCGCCTCGCCGGTCGCTGGTGCGTTGAGCATGCCCCAGACGCTGTGGCCGGTCGCAACGTAAGCCCCGGCGATGCCCGCCACTTGGCCGATCAGCGGAAGTCCGTCCTGGGTGACTGGCCGGAAGCACGCCTGCCGCGCTTTGATCGGCGCTCCGGCGAGTGCCGGCGAAATGTTTCGGCAAAGTGCTTCGAGCCGCGCATACGCACCCTCGTCGGGCGCAACATCCGCAGGATCAATGGGCAGCGGTCCCGTGCTCGAAATTGCACACACCCAGGTGGTGCCATCGGCGCGCGGAAACACCTCGGGACTCAGGATTTCGCCGCCCGCGTCGCGGTACTCGAGAAAGAGCGCCTCGGCGGGGATGTTCCGACCCGTTTCAAACACCAGGCTATGGCCCTTGTAGCCCAGCACCGTGGGCAGCGGCAGCCACCGTGCAGCCAGGATCGACCATGGTCCCATCGCGATAACCACGGCGTCGCATTCCAGAACCTCGCCGCGCGCGAGCACAACTCCGCGCACGGCTCCGCCGGGGCCGATCACCAGATCGAGCGCGGTATCGTGCCGCAGCACCGCCCCGTGCATCTCGGCCGCGCGCATCAAACCTGTCGTGAAGGCGCGCGGCTCGACCACCGCCGTCGTCTCGGGCGAGCCGAGACAACTCGTGATCGCGACGCTGTCCGAGAGCCACGGCCGTCCCCTGTGACTGCGGACTGCATCGTTCTCGGTGGCGTGACCTGCATACGTCGTCAGGCGGCGGTGTCCCCAAACATTTCCTAGCTCTGAGGAAAGCTCGGCGTGAAGGACGAAGCTCCGCCGCGGAGCGGAGTTCCGGCGCACCAGTCGAGCGCCAGAAAGCCGCCCGACTTGCCGGAGGCCGCACCTGCGACCTCGTGACGCTCGATGACGATCGGCTGTGCGCCGCGTCTCGCGGTGAAATAGGCAACTGCGGCGCCGATCGCCCCACCACCGCAGATGACGATGCGCTTGCGCGCGCTGATGGAGGGTTTCAATTGAGCACGAGAGCGAGCTGCACGATCGCGACTGTGGGCGTCAAACGTGATGGGATCATCCTGTCCTCCCTCTCGCCAGCAGTGGACGTGTTTCGCGCGCCAGCGCGTTCAGAAGGTCAGCGTCTTCGCCTGCTGCACCTGCGGCAACGCGCGCACAGCCGCAAGCACCTGGGGCGGCAACTCTCCATCGATCTCGATGAGGGCAACGGCATTGCCCCCGGGGACATCGCGGCCGACGTGGAAGGTTGCGATGTTGATGCCGGCGTCCCCCAGTACGGATGAGAACCGGCCGATGAACCCCGGCTTGTCGCGATTAGTGATGTAGATCATGGATGGTGCGAAGCCCGCATCCATGCGGATACCCTTGATATTGACGATGCGCGGACGTCCATCCGCAAAGACGGTGCCCGAAACCGAGCGGGTTTGTCGCTCGGTGACAACGCTTAGCGTGATAAGGCTGCCGTAGTCATCGGACGTGTCGCGCGTGGTCTCCTCGATGACGATGCCGCGCTCCTTGGCAAGCGCCGGGGCGGAGACGACGTTCACCTGCTGCAGCATGGGCCGCAACAGGCCGGCCACTGCCGCGGAGGTCAGCGCCTTGGTGTTCATGCCCGCGACCTCTCCTTCGTACAACAACTTGACGTTTTTCACTCCGCTTTCGGTGAGTTGTCCGGCAAAGGAGCCAAGCTTGTCGGCCAGGTCGACGAAAGGCCGCAGGCGCGGCGCCTCTTCAGCGGTAATGGAAGGAAAGTTCACGGCATTCGAGATCGCCCCCCGCAGAAGGTAGTCCGACATCTGCTCCGCGATCTGCAGCGCTACATTTTCCTGCGCCTCTGCGGTGGCGGCGCCGAGATGCGGCGTGCACACCACGTTGGGATGACCGAACAGCGGATTCTTTTGCGCCGGCTCTTCGGTGAACACGTCGAAGGCGGCGCCAGCAATATGGCCGCGGTCGAGCGCCTGGCGCAAAGCCTGCTCGTCAACAAGTCCGCCACGCGCACAATTGATGAGCCGCGCGCCCTTCTTCATTGCCGTCAGCGCTTTGGCGTCGATGATGTTTCTGGTCTGCTCGGTAAGTGGCGTGTGCAGCGTGATGAAATCGGCGCGGCGGAAGAGCTCGGCAAGCTCGACCTTGTCCACGCCCAGCTCCTGGGCGCGCTCCAGCGAAAGGAACGGATCATAGGCGATCACCCTCATCTTGAGGCCGATCGCACGGTTCGCGACGATGGAGCCGATATTGCCGCACCCGATTATGCCCAGCGTCTTGCTGGTGATCTCCACTCCCATGAAGCGGTTCTTCTCCCACTTTCCCGCCTGGGTGGAGGCATCCGCCTGGGGAATCTGCCGTGCGAGGGCGAGCATCAGGCTGACCGCATGCTCTGCCGTGGTGATCGAATTGCCGAAGGGCGTGTTCATCACGATGATGCCTTTGGCGGTCGCGGCCGAAAGATCGACATTGTCGACGCCGATGCCCGCGCGGCCGATCACCTTGAGCCGCGTTGCGCGCTGCAGCACATTCGCGGTGACCTTGGTGGCCGAACGGACCGCCAGGCCTTCAAACCCGTCGATCAGCTCGGCAAGATTTTCGGGGCTGGTGCCGAGCTTGGGCTGAAAGTCGACCTCGAGCCCGCGATCCTTGAAGATCTCGACGGCAGCGGGCGAGAGCGCATCCGAGATGAGTACTCTGGCGGCCATTTTCGTTCGCGCTCTTTTTCGATTCGCACAGGCGCCGCGGACGCGCTGCCGTCAGGCCGCCTTTGCGAGAGCGTCCTTGCGCGCGGCAAAGGCCCAGTCAAGCCATGGCGTGAGCGCCTCGAGATCGGCGCGCTCGACGGTCGAGCCGCACCAGATGCGCAGGCCGGGAGGCGCGTCGCGGTGGCCGGCGATGTCGTAAGCGACGCGTTCCTTTTCGAGGAGAGCGGCGAGATCTTTCACGAATGCGGTCTGCGCTTCCACGCTCAGCTTGCTCACGGAGGGCTCGACAATCTTCAGGCACACCGAAGTATTGGAACGCAGCGAAGAATCCTTGGCGAGGAATTCGATCCAGGCAGTTTGTGCAACCCAGTCGGCAATGACCTTCACATTGGCATCGGCGCGCGCGATCAGGGCGCGCAATCCGCCGATCGACTGTGCCCAGGCCAGCGCGTCGAGATAGTCTTCCACGCACAACATGGATGGCGTGTTGATGGTCTCGCCCGCAAAGATGGCTTCGTTGAGCTTGCCTCCCTTGGTCAGGCGGAAGATTTTGGGCAGCGGCCAGGCGGGTGCATAACTCTCCAACCGCTCCACGGCGCGCTGCGAAAGGACGAGCATGCCGTGTGCAGCCTCGCTGCCGAGCGCCTTCTGCCAGGAGAACGTGACCACATCGAGCTTGCGCCAATCGAGATGTTGCGCAAAGCACGCGGACGTCGCGTCACAGATCGCAAGGCCTGCCCTGTCGGCCGCAATCCAATCGGCATTTGGCACGCGCACACCTGACGTCGTGCCGTTCCAGGTAAAGACAATATCCGAGTGCGAATCGATACGGCTCAGGTCTGCAATTTCTCCATAAGGAGCGTTGAGCACGGTGGCATTCTTCAGCTTCAGCTGTTTGATCACATCCGTGACCCAGCCCTCGCCGAACGATTCCCAGGCGAGCAGAGTCACCGGCCGTGCACCCAGGAGCGACCAGAGCGCGATCTCGACCGCGCCGGTGTCGGACGCCGGCACGATGGCGATCCTGTAATCGGGCGGGACCTCCAGCACCTCACGCGTAAGATCGATCGCGCGCTTGAGCTTGGCTTTGCCAGCCTTGGAGCGATGCGAGCGTGCGACCAGCGCATCCGTAAGGCCTGAGAGACTCCAACCTGGCCGCTTCGCGCAGGGTCCTGAGGAAAAATGCGGAACCGCCGGCCGTACCTGAGGCTTCGCGCTCATCGTCACCTATCCTTCGACGGGTCGGATTAGGCAAGCGGCCCGATGGCGTCAAGCAGAGTTGCCTGGCACCCCGGCATGGTGCCGGCGATCAGGAGTCTCGGAAGTTCTCTCAGAACTTGTAATCGATGCCGGCGCGCGCGTTGAACATGGTTGGCCCCAGCGACCATACCGGCGAGAGAGCGAGATATTCGAATTCGGCGCGCAAGAAAACATTCGGCATGACGATCACGTCCACCCCGGCGCCGACGGACCATCCGAACAGGAAAGCATTATCCTTCGCCTGAGTCTGCGCGAAGGAGAATGGCGACAATGGGTGGCGTGTCGAACGAACTCTGGATTCCGAATGCCCTGGCCGTGCGGATGAGATCGGCGCGCGCCGCAGCTACCCCGAGCATCGCATACGGAAGGAAATTCCCCACTTCCCAACCGTCGCGCCCGCGGAAGGTGGCAACGTCGTGCAGGTTTATGCGCGCCCCGCCGTTGAGGGTGATGTCATAATTGGCAACGCTGGTACTCACGATTCGCGTGAGCGGCGTGGCATCCGCTTGAGGTTGAAAATCGGTACGGCTGTGATTGATCTCAAAGCCGAGGATGAGGCTCTCTCACGCCAAATGTAGCCGATGAACCCACCCCAGCTGCGGCCGCGCGTATCGGTATGCCCCAGCACCTGCCACGTCGACACCGCTGCCTCGTTCTGCAGGGCGGTGACCTGCAGCATCTGCGCGATCACGGATTGCGTGCCTTGCCAGAAATCGACGCTCGTCACCCCAACGCCGACCTGGCCGCCGGCATAGATGCCGGCGAATCGCGAGCAGCACTCCGCGAAAGCAGGGACGAAGGTGTCCGAGCCGCGCAACATGGGGAGGTCGGCTGCGCTCGCGCGGGAATTAGATGCGCCGATTGCCGAAGCCACCAACAAACCGATTAGCAGTCGGCGCATGCGATCCCTTCGATTCCGCTTTTCTTGCGCGCCCCCGATCATGAATGATTAACCTCAATGAGGCGTTAGCTTTGCATTCCCGCGCAAACGGAAGCGGCGCGGGAAAGATCCCGCGCCGCTTAATCAGACAGTCAGATTTATCAGCCCTTGCGCATGAGCGCGGGGGGCGGCGTGTACACCGGAGGCGCCGGCGCCACATCCGGCTGGAGCAGGAAGCGGAAACCCAGCCTGAAATCCTGCGAGGTCATGTGGGTCATCGTGTAGAAGGCACGTGGGCCGCTCAACGGGTTCTTGCATCCCGTCGGATCGCAATCGACTTCCGGCGTGCGCACGTCGCCCATGTTGAGGTAGCGATAGCCAAGCTCGATCTTGAAGTTGTTGGTAACATTATAGGCAAGGCCGGCGTGAATAGCGTATGTGGTTCCGCCGTCCATACAGTCCACAACGAAGGGGCATGCGCAAAGCGGGCGCGCCCGCAATAAGGCTAGCCGCCGAGCCTTAAGGCGGCGCTAAAACGGTCGCCTACTTTTCCGGCTCGCCGATGTGGTGCTGGGCGTACAGCTCAAGGCCCAGCTTGGCGACTAGGTCGAGCTGCGTCTCGAGAAAGTCGATGTGCTCCTCCTCGTCATGCATGAGCTTTTCGAAGAGGTCGCGCGTCACATAGTCGCGGACGGCGTGGCAATGGGTGGCCGCCTCCTGGTAGAGTTGCCGCGCCGACATCTCGGCGGCAAGATCGCAGTCGAGCACCTCTCTCACATTCTGTCCGATATGCAACGGATCGATCACCTGCATATTCGGAAATCCATCGAGAAAGATGATGCGCTCGACGATCTTGTCAGCGTGCTGCATTTCCTCGAGGGATTCGGCGCGCCATTTCTTCGCCAGCACGCGATATCCCCAATTCTCCAGGAGCCGGTAGTGCAGCCAGTATTGATTGATGGCGGCGAGCTCGTGCCGCAGCCCTCGATTGAGATACTCGATGACCCTGGTGTCGCCTTGCATGATCCTCGTCCCTGATTTGCACGCGGTCTCGCCGCCTGCTCATGGCGCAAAACAGGGGCCGCGACAAGGATACAAGTCGGAACGACGGGATCGGTTCAGATGCGCTCGTGCGCGCTGCACGGCTGCACGCCCGCAGTCGCCTCGTTCAGGATGCGCCGCAGCGTACGCGCGCAACGCCCGCATTGAACGCTGCAGCCGAGGCACCCGTAGATCTGGCCCGTACTGCGCGGCAGTTGCTCGCCGCCGAGGGCGATGCGCACATCCTGGTCGCTCAGCACGTTACAGGAACAGACGATCATGGGGTGAAAGCCGGGACCGAAAGATTAGTCGCAGATGAAACGATCGCTACAGCGCTTTGGCATCCTTTGCAATGAAAAATGCCGCTTTTATATACATTCTAATCTCGCGCGGCGGACACCCAGGACGGGCCTAATCCTGCGCAGCGGACCCTGCAACGGCGCAAAAGGCTCGTACCCGCGTGTTTCGCTGAGGATTTTGGGCGCCCTTAAGCTGCCGCTTGCGTGAGTGCATCGACGATACCGTCGACAACCTCCTCTACCAGCACCTTGTCCTCGCCCTCACCCATGACCCGAATAACCGGTTCAGTGCCGGACGGCCGCACGATCAGGCGGCCGCGATCATTGAGGCGGGCTTCGGCGTCCTTGATAGCCGAGCGCACGTCCGGATTGTCGAGCGGCCGGCCGCTGCGATAGCGGACGCTCTTCAGAATCTGGGGCAACGGATCGAAACGATGGCAGACCCTGGATACTGGCTGGCCCTGCTTCTTTATGACTGCCAGGACCTGCAACGCGGCGAGAAGTCCGTCTCCGGTCGTCGTGTGGTCGGAGAGGATGATGTGACCTGAAGATTCGCCGCCCAGGTTGTATCCATTGCTGCGCATGTGATCGAGAACGTATCGGTCGCCGACCGCCGTGCGCATGAGCGCAACTCCCAGGCTGGCGAGATAGCGCTCGAGACCGAGATTCGACATGACGGTTGCAACGACACCGTCCTTCGCCAGCCGCCCGTCCTCCTTCCAGCTCTGCGCAATGACGGCGAGCAGCTGATCGCCGTCGATCACGCGGCCGCGCTCGTCGGCGAGCAGCACACGGTCGGCATCGCCGTCGAGCGCAATGCCGATATCAGCCCGCATTTCCTTGACCTTCTGGCAAAGCGCCGCAGGCTCCGTCGAGCCACACTCGCGATTGATGTTGAAGCCGTCCGGCTCGATGCCGATTGCGATCACCTCGGCATCGAGCTCACGCAGCGCATCGGGGGCGACGCGATAGCCGGCGCCATGCGCGCAGTCGATGACGATGCGCAACCCGTCGAGGGACAGGTTTCTCGGCAGTGTGCGCTTTGCGAACTCGATGTAGCGGTCCTGCACGCCATCGATGCGGCGAGCGCGGCCCAGATCGGCGCTTTTCGCAAGTTTTTTTGTGAGATCGCTGCCCATGAGGCCCTCGATCTCGAACTCGAGCTCGTCGGAAAGCTTGAAACCGTCTGGTCCGAACAGCTTGATGCCATTGTCGTCGAACGTGTTGTGGGAGGCCGAGATCATCACCCCGAGATCGGCACGCATGGAACGGGTCAGCATGCCCACCGCGGGCGTCGGAATGGGGCCGGTGAGGAGTACATCCATGCCCACCGAGGTAAATCCCGAGACCAATGCCGTCTCGATCATGTAACCCGACAGCCGCGTATCCTTGCCGATGAGCACGCGATGGCGGTGATCGCCACGGCGAAAGATCAGTCCTGCCGCCTGCCCCACTTTGAGCGCAAGCTCCGGCGTGATCACGCCATTGGCGCGACCGCGAATGCCATCAGTGCCGAAATATCTGCGCGTCATTTTCGAAAGCTTACCCCGTCCCCGACGTCGTCTTGAATCGCCAAACAATAGGCCCAATTCAAGAGAAAAGCGGTAAACAGCAAACAATAATGAGCACATGTTAAACGAAACCGCTGGCGCGAGCCAGCGGTCCGGTGCAGGCGCTCTGGTAGAGTAAGAAACGCTATCGCTTGGGTTTTTTGTCGTGCGGGGTGGGCGCCGGCTGGGTCACATTGGGCGGATCCGAAGCCGGAAAACTGTCCTCAAGGCCGCGATCGAGCGATTTCTCCGCCTTGCGGCGTTGCTCCTCCCGGAATTCCTCCTTCGCCTCCTGCCGACGCTTTTCCTCGATCTCGTGCTGCATGAGGGTCTCGTTTGGAATGCCCATGATACCTCTCCTTGCCTCGCCTCGCCCCATTAACGCATGTGAATGACTCGTGTTCCCACCGCGCCCGAGCGCCTGTTGCACCGCAGTCCCATTTTGCGTCACAGCGCAAAAGTTTATGCTCGTCTTGAACATCGCGTAGGGAAGAAAAATGGCCGTTGGCCCAATCGCATGCGTCGACGATCTGCG
Organism: Pseudomonadota bacterium; assembly: GCA_046733355.1. GTDB lineage: Bacteria > Pseudomonadota > Alphaproteobacteria > Rhizobiales > Xanthobacteraceae > VAZQ01. The sequence goes on from JBKPOZ010000015.1 coordinate 55,546, forward strand.
TGCAGTCGCTCGGCGCAAGGTGCCGCGCGCATTCTTCGATTATGTGGAAGCCGGGTCCTACGGGCAGGAGACGCTGCGCGCGAACTGTGCTGATTTCGAGCGCATCAAATTACGACAGCGTGTTCTCGTCGATGTCTCGCAACGCGAGCTGAGCACTGTCATCGCCGGTGAGCCGGCGCGACTACCCATTGCGCTCGCGCCGATCGGCTTGTGCGGCATGCAATGGGGCGACGGCGAGATTCTCGCGTGCCGCGCGGCGCAGAAAGCCGGGATTCCATTCACGCTTTCCACGATGTCCATCTGTTCCATCGAGGACGTGCAGGAAGCGGTAGAGAAACCCTTCTGGTTTCAGCTCTATATGATGAAGGACCGCGGCTTCATGCGCGCGCTGATCGAGCGCGCTGCTGCCGCACGATGCAGCGCCCTGGTCCTCACCGTCGACCTGCAGGTGCTCGGCCAGCGGCATGCCGACATACGAAACGGCTTGACCGTGCCGCCGCAGATCAGTCTCGGCAACCTCGTGGACATGGCCACGAAACCAGCATGGGTTCTGTCGGTGCTGCAAGGCAAGCGAAAGACATTCGGCAATCTCGCCGGCCACATACGCGGCATGAAGGACGTCATTTCGCTTACGGAGTGGACGGCCTCGCAGTTCGACACAACTCTCAACTGGAAGGACGTGGACTGGGTGCGCAGCATCTGGCCGGGCACGCTCATCATCAAGGGCATTCTCGATGTCGAGGACGCGCGGACCGCAACCAAAACGGGGGCGAGCGCAATTGTCGTCTCCAACCATGGCGGCCGGCAGCTCGACGGCGCGCCTTCCTCGATTTCGATGCTGCCCAGGATCGTCGAGGCAGTCGGGCAGGAGATCGAGATAATGTTCGACGGAGGGATTCGGTCGGGACAGGATTTATTTCGCGCGCTTGCCTTGGGCGCGCGCTCATGCCTGATCGGGCGCGCCTACGTATATGGCCTCGGTGCCGCCGGCGAGGCCGGGGTGAGCAAGGCGATCGCGCTTATTGCCAAGGAGCTTGAAGTGACCATGGCGCTCACCGGAACGGGAAGCGTCAAGGAAATCGATCACCGCGCGCTGGCGCAATAAGCACGCCGCATTTTCGGAGCGCACCATTATAAATTGGTGCTATTGAGAGAATATTCGCGGGGAGTTGCCATGCCATCCAAAGCATCGGAGATCTTCAGAATGGTCGGGCAAAGCGACGCTTTGCTTGACCAGGCCTGGATGCAGCGGAGATGGGGCACTTTCGTGCCATTATGGCTCGCCATCAGTATTGGTTTGGCGCTCCTGCCGGCGGTAATGGTGTTTGTGTTCCTGCTCGTGCCGGGACTTCTCTACAATGCTTTTGCCGCAGTCAGCCATGCGAAGTCGCTGACGATTTCAGTGTCCGACCTTTGGCATCTTGCGGCAGGGCTGGGCGCCATTATCGGCCTGTTCACGCTGGTTTTTACCGTTCCTGTTATGATGTTTCGGCAGATTTTAGGGGATCTGCGTGCGGCCGGCCCGACTCCCGCAGAGGTGGAGAGGCGCTGATCTCTTTACGTCGCTCGAGCGGCTAGCACTTCATATTTTTCAGTGACTTACGATTCTGCTTGATCTTTCGGAAGCGTTCCGGAATCTCTAGAACAAATAGGGAACAATCTTGGTGCCGGATGATCCCGTTCTCGGCCGCTTACCCCGCTTGCCAGCCAAAGCCCTCCATTCAGGGATTGCGGCAGAAGCTCGCATTGCTGGAACGAGGGCCCGGATTTGCCGGGCAGCAGGATGCGCTCGCCCTCAATATCTCGCCGATCGATGCCGCACTGGCCGGCGGACTTGCGCGGCCGGCGGTCCACGAAATCTCGGCGCGCTGCGAAGCGCACAATGCGGCTGCCAGTCGTTTCGCATGTGCCTTGGCAGGAATTTTACTCGAGCGATCCCGGAGCAAAGCGGCCATTTGGGTCGCGCACGACCTTGCGCTGTTTGAGCATGGCACGCCTTACGCACCCGGTCTCGTCGATGCCGGCATTGCTCCGGAATGGCTGACTACGGTCATTGCGCCGCGCAGGGCAGATGTACTCTGGGCCATGGAAGAAGCCCTGCGCTGCCGTGCCATCGGCGTAGTCATCGCTGAACTGGGCACGCAACCGCTCGATCACGTCGCGGCGCGCCGGCTCTCGCTCGCGGCTGTTGCCGGCAGCACGCTTGGTTTGATCTTGCGCGCGAGACCCGATGAGGCGCCGTGCGCCTGCGCCACCCGTTGGATCATCAGCTCCGCTCCTACCGGGGTCTCTGCAGAAAACGAGGAAAAATTCCGCGGCATCGGACCACCGCGTCTATGCGTGCAACTCGTGCGCAATCATCGTGGTCATCCGGGAGCGTGGCTAGTGGAGTGGAACAGTGTTGAGCAGCGTTTCGAGCTCGCAACGCATTCTCTGTCTGTGGTTCAATCGGCTGTCGACCGACCGCCTCATGCAGCAGTCGCATGAGAACAGCTGGCTAGCGCAAAGGGCGCCGCGCAGAGAAGAAGCTCCGCTCGTCGTATTCGGCCGGGGCGGCAATCTGGACCTGGTCGTCGCGCTCAACGACGCAGCCGAACACATCGGCCTTGCGCCGGGACTCGCGCTTGCGCAAGCGCGCGCGATGCATCCTGCGCTCGTTTGCGTTGCGGAGGATCAGGCCGCGGATGCGCGCCTTCTCGAGCACATCGCCGATTGGTGCCAACGTTACACTCCCCTCGTCGCCTGCAGGTCGCCCGATACGATTTTGCTCGATATCACCGGTTGCACGCATCTTTTCGGCGGCGAGGAGAAACTTTCTCAGGATGTGACAAGCCGGATGCAATCCTTCGGCTTTGCGGCACGCGCCGCAATCGCTTCCAGCATCGGAGCGGCATGGGCGACAGCGCATTTCGCGACCGCCGGGATCATGCCGAGAGGAGAAGAACGCGGGCTCCTCCCTTCCCTCCCGGTTGCCGCCTTGCGCCTGCCGGAAGAGACTATCGCGGCGCTGGACCGGGTCGGATTGAAATGCGTCGGCGATCTTCTCGATCTGCCGCGCGCACCGCTCGCCGCACGTTTCGGCACCGATCTGCTGCGCCAGGTCGATCGCGCGCTCGGCGATGAAGCGGAGCCGCTGAGCCCGCGTCTGCCAGTGCCCGTCTATATGGCGGAGAAAAGCTTCTTCGAACCGATCGCGCGCGAGCAAGATGTGCTCGCGAGCATTGAGCACCTGGCAGGACGCCTTTCGGCCAAGCTCGCAACGCACGGGGATGGCGCACGCCAGGTCGAGCTTGCGCTCTTTCGCACCGATGGCGTCGTCAAGCGCGTCAGGGTCGGGACCGCGCGCCCGCAGCGCAATGCGCAGACCATGCGCGCGCTGTTTGCCGAGCGGCTTGCAGTGCTTGGCGAAGAGATCGATCCGGGCTTTGGATTTGATCTCGCAAGATTATCCGTTCTCGTCGCCGAGCCCTGTATGGAGGAACAGATCGGCTTTGCCACGCACGACGAGCAACGTGACCTCGATCGTCTCATTGATCGGCTCAGTGCCCGCCTTGGAACGCGCCGCATCACGCGCCTCGCTTGTCGCGAAAGCCACATTCCGGAGCTCGCGACGATGGCCTTGCCGGCACAGACCGCGCGGGCAGTGTCTCATCACTGGGACAATTTTCGCGATTTTCGCGCGGAGACCGGACTGAGCGCGCGGCCGCTGCGTCTCTTGCCCAAGCCCGAGTCCATTTTCGAGGTGATTGCGCTCGTGCCCGACGGGCCACCGCTGCGCTTCCGCTGGCGTCGCGCATGGCACGAAATAGTCGCGGTGGAAGGCCCGGAGCGCATCGAGGGGGCCTGGTGGAACGAGGACGGTGGCGGGCTTATCCGCGACTATTTCCAGGTGGAGGACAAAGCGGGCCTGCGTTTCTGGGTGTTTCGTGCGGGACATTATCGCGGCAGCGCTTCCGAGCATGTGATGCCGGATATGCCGCGCTGGTTCATGCACGGAATGTATGGTTGAGATGAGCGGTTACGTCGAATTCGCCGCCGCATCGAATTTCTCCTTCCTGCGCGGCGCCTCTCATCCCGAGGAGCTGATGCTGCAGGCCGCCCATATCGGGTTGGCCGGCATGGGGCTGTGCGATCGCAACTCGGTTGCCGGTGTCGTGCGGGCGCATCTGATAAAACGCGAAAAGCAGTTGGCGCTCGCCTATCACCCTGGCACGCGCCTCGTCTTTGCCGATGGCACCCCGGATATCCTTGCGTATCCGCGGGATCGACCGGCTTGGGGTCAACTCTGCCGTCTGCTGACGCGCGGCAATCTGCGCGCAAAGAAGGGCGAGTGCCTGCTCTATCTGCACGATCTCCTTGAGCACATCGACGGGCTCGAGCTGATCGTGATGGAGCGCTCGACGGCGGAAGGTCGCGTTACAAACCTGCCCCTCACCCCACCCTCTCCCCGCATGCGGGGAGAGGGAGTGCACGACCGTGACTGGCTAACTTCGGGAGGAGAGCTGCGGCGTCTCACTCCCTCTCCCCGTTCTTCACGGGGAGAGGGTGGGGTGAGGGGCGATGCACGTCGTGTGCTGGATGTGCTGCGTGAAAGTGCGTCCGGGCGTGTCCGTCTTGCGGCGATGATGCTCTATCGCGGCAATGATCGCGCGCGACTTGCCCGGCGCTTGCAGCTCGCGGCCGAAGCCGGCGTGCCGCTCATCGCCGTCAATGACGTCTTTTATCATCACCCCGACCGTCGCGAGTTGCACGACGTCCTCACCTGCATTCGCCAGGGCATAACAATCGACGAGGCTGGCTGGCAGCTTGCCGGCAACGCGGAACGCTATCTCAAGCCGTCCTCCGAAATGGCGCGCCTCTTTCGGGCTGCTCCGCAAGCGATCGAGCAAACACTGACGCTCCACCACGCGCTCACCTTCTCGCTCGATGAGCTCAAATACGAGTATCCAGCGGAGAGAGAGCCCGGATTTGCCAGCGCGCAGGACGCGCTCGTGCATCTCGTCTGGGAAGGCGCCGGTGCGCGCTATGGGGAGGGCATTCCGGACAATGTCCGGCATGCGCTTGAGCATGAGCTCGCGCTCATCGCCAAGCTCGATTACGCCGCTTATTTCCTCACCGTTCACTACATCGTGCGCTACGCGCGCAGCCAAAATATCCTTTGCCAGGGCCGCGGCTCCGCCGCGAACTCGGCCGTCTGCTACTGCCTGGGCATTACCGACGTGGACCCGCGTGACGGTCGCCTCTTATTCGAGCGCTTCATCTCGTCCGAGCGGGGCGAGCCGCCCGATATCGACGTCGACTTCGAGCACGAGCGCCGCGAAGAGGTGATGCAGCACATCTATCAATGCTACGGGCGCGACCACACCGGCATTGCCGCGACCGTCATTTCCTATCGCGGCCGCTCCGCCATCCGCGAAGTCGGCAAGGCCTTCGGGCTCTCCGAAGATGTGATCGGCGCGCTTTCCTCCTCGATCTGGGGCATGGGCGGGGCGGTGCGCGAAGCCGACCTCGGACGAGCAGGCATCGACCTCTCCAGCACGCGCGTGCAGAAAATGCGCGCGCTCGCGCTCGAGATACAATCATTCCCGCGCCACCTGTCCCAGCATGTCGGCGGCTTCGTCATCACGCGCAGCCCGCTCGATGAAGTGGTACCCATCGGCAATGGGGCGATGAAGGACCGCACCTTCGTCGAATGGGACAAGGATGACCTCGACGCGCTCGGCATCCTGAAGGTCGATGTGCTTGGCCTTGGCATGCTGACCTGCGTGCGCAAGTCATTCGAGCTCGCCGAGCGCCACTATGGCCTCTCGTTCCGGACCAGAGGCCCCGATGATCAGGAAAAGCGATTTTTTTCCCTTTCCACCATTCCGAAGGAGGACGAGCCCGTCTATCGCATGCTGCAGCGCGCCGATTCGGTGGGCGTCTTTCAGGTGGAGAGCCGCGCGCAAATGTCCATGTTGCCGCGGCTCAAACCAAAGGAGTTCTATGACCTGGTAATCGAAGTGGCGATCGTGCGACCCGGCCCCATTCAGGGGGACATGGTGCATCCCTACCTGCGCCGCCGCCAGGGACTCGAGCCGATCACCTTTCCCTCGCCGGAGCTTGAAACCGTGCTCGGCAAGACACTCGGCGTTCCTTTATTTCAGGAACAGGCGATGCGCATTGCCATTGTGGCCGGCGGCTTCACGCCCGGAGAGGCTGACAGGCTGCGCCGTGCCATGGCGACGTTCAAACGTACCGGAACGATCGCAACTTTCAGGACGAAAATGATTGAAGGCATGGTGGCGCGGAATTATCCGCGCGAATTCGCCGAGCGCTGTTTCAGCCAGATCGAGGGTTTTGGCGAATACGGCTTTCCGGAAAGTCACGCGGCGAGCTTTGCGCTGCTGGTCTATGCCTCGGCCTGGCTCAAGTGCCGTTATCCGGACGTCTTTGCGGCGGCGCTCCTCAACTCACAGCCCATGGGTTTCTACGCCCCGGCGCAGATCGTGCGCGATCTGCGCGAGCACGGCGTCGAAGTTCGTCCGATCGATGTCAATCGCTCGGATTGGGACGCGACACTCGAGCCGGGACCGCGACCGGCCGGGCGCATTCATGCGCCGCACAGGGATATGGCGAACGACATGCGCAGCACACATGCGGTGCGCCTCGGCTTTCGCCAGATCAAAGGGCTGTCGGAGCGGGATGCAACCCACATCGTTCAAGCGCGACATAACCCGTATCGCTCCGTACGCGATCTTTGGCTCCGCACAGGTGTTTCCCCGCGCATCATCGAGCGCCTCGCCGATGCAGATGCATTTGGCTCTCTCGGTTTGTCGCGGCGACAGGCGTTGTGGGCTGCCAAGGCGCTCGGACGCGTCGGAGACCGCGAAGATGACCTCCCTCTGCTGCGCGCCGCTGCCTCGCCGCATCAGCGTGACAGCGATGTTGTGATTGCGGCCGAGCCGGAAGTCAGGCTGCCCCGCATGGGCTTTGGCGAAGAGGTGGTGCAGGATTATCGTGTTCTCGAACTGTCGCTGCGCGCTCACCCGGCCTCGTTTTTGCGCCGGGATTTGATGCGCCGAAAGATCATTCCGAATGCGGAGCTGTGCACGCGGCGCTCTGGGGAGCGCGTTGCCGTATCGGGGCTGATAACAATTCGACAAAGGCCCGGATCGGCGAACGGCGTCATCTTCATGACTATCGAGGATGAGACCGGTATCGCCAATATCATTGTGTGGCCGAAAACATTCGAGCGCTTCCGGCCCATCGTGCTGGGAGCGCGCTACATCGCCGTGCAGGGGCAGGTGCAGCAGGAGTCCGGCGTCATTCACGTCGTCGCCGCAAAGCTCGGAGATCTCACGTCACTACTGGCGCGTTTGACCGAAAGCGGCCCGCCGATCGAGGCGCTCGCGCGCGCCGATGCGGTCAAGCGGCCCCACGACGAGGATATCGACAGTCGGGCGCGCGGGCGGCGCCATCGCTCGCGCCTTGCGGCGCCTGCGCAATTAGCCGATCTCCTTGCGAGCGATCTCGACGTGCCGGCGCACGGCAGCGCCCATAATCCTACGCGCCGGCGTCTACTCCGCTGATCTCGCTCTCATGTCATGGCGCGCCGGGCCGATCCAGTATTCCGGACCCCTTGAAGCCTACTTCGCGTGATTACTGGATCGCCCGCCTGCGCGGGCGATGACATGGCGGAAGGACTCCTGACACTCACATGGGCGGCGTGAGGCCGTCGCGGCCCACATTGATCGAAGCCGCCTCGTACACGCCCTCCTCCTTCTTGCTGGCGGCAGGGATGAAAACCTTGGCGCCCGGCGTGAGCTCGCTGCGCTCGCCACGCACAAAGGCCACAATCACTGTCTCGGCCGTGATGATGACCTTTTTTTCTCCGTCGGTGTAGACGACCGTGATCTCCTCGCCTTCCACACCCTTGACCAGCTGCGTCACCGTGGCGTTGGTCATGGTGCTGTTCGGCAATCGGTCCCACGGCCGAAAGCCTTCGGCAGTGCCGCGCATGTATTCGGGAAATATGTGAATGGCGATCGCTTTCTGGCTGCCGTCGGGCTGCGGCATGCCGGTCACGCCAATATACGAATTCGGCTTGATGTCGGAGAGCGCCGCCGGGATGATGCCGCGCACCGCTGCATCACCGGTCAACCGCACCTTGTAGGTTGTCTGCCCGTCGCGGGATTTCACCGTGAGGGTCGGCCCGTCCACGCCCTCAATGGTGCCGCGTATGCGGATAGTTTGCGGCTGCTGGGCCAACGCGAAGCTTGTCGCCACGAAGAGTGCAAAACCGCCCAATACGGCCCGTAGGCTCGAGTTCATTCTATCGTCCTTCCATAGCAGCCGGCGTGCTGCGCGCCCGCCGAAGCATCAAACCCCCGCGCGTTGTTTTTTATTCCCTATAGCTCTCAATAAACGCCGGGCGTAGCGCCGCCGTCAACCGCAACAGCGATGCCTTGAATGTGCCGTGTCCGCTCCGAGCATAAGAATACCGCGAGCTGCGCAATGTCCTCGACCGAAGCCATGCGGCTTGTGCCGCTCTTCTCCAGCATTTCGGCGCGCATCGCATCAGGTGATTTCCCGGCGGCGGCGGCGCGCTGCTCAATAAGCTCCTTGACGCGATCGGTGCCGGTCAGTCCGGGATGAATGGCATTGACGTGCACGCCGTCACGCATGCCCAGCTTGGATAATCCTTTGGTGAAATTCGCGCTCGCCGCATTGACTGAGCCGGTAATGAGCAATTCCGGCTCGGCCGTGCGCGCCGCGGTGCCGATTATATTGAGGAGATGCCCGTGCGTCGCCTTGAGCAACGGCCAGAAAAGTCGGGTCAGGCGCACCGCGCCGAAGAATTTAAGCGCGAAGCCGTCAATCCAGGCATCGTCCGGAAGCTCGGTAAAATTGCCGGCGCGGGTCGCACCCGCATTGTTGACGAGCACATCGCAGCGATGCAGTTTTTCCTGAACACGCTTGAATACATGCTCGCAGCCCTCGAGTTTGCGCAAATCGGCCGCGATCAGCATCGGCGGCGGCCCTTCCGCCACAATGGCCTTGCCGGCGCCTTCCAGATTGGACTGCGAGGACGCGGCAAGCACAGTCTGGGCGCCCTCTCGCGCAAACGCCAAGGCGATTCCGCGCCCTATGCCGCGGCTCCCGCCCGTGACAACGACCACCTTGCCATTGAACTCGCCAGGCATTTACGTCCTCCATACCGTAAGAATTTGCTTGGGCTGTCGCCCGCGCGCCGCCTCCGTGAGAATGGCATGAAATCGATCTTCGTCGACTGCAACAACCAGCTTGCCCCTGTTTTCGAGCGCGTCTACCGGATGGACGACCCGCCGATTGCCATCAATGGCGCCGCGTTCTCGTCGAACGAGTTGCCGCGACTCCTGGCCGGCTATGACATTTGCCTCGATGACCACTCGTACCTGCCGACCGAATTCATGGCGCAATGCCGCGGGCTCAAACACATCGTGTTCCTCGGCACGGGAGCATCAAGCTATATGGATGTGGCGGCGCTCAAGGGGATGGGCATCGAGGTGCACACCATCAAGGGCTATGGCGATACCGCGGTGGCCGAGCATACCATCGCATTGATCTGCGCGGCTTCACGCGATGTGGCGCGCATGGACCGCGCTGTTCGCAGCGGGGTCTGGGAGCCGCTTGAAGGTATGGAGCTCAAAGGCAAGACGCTGGGTGTCATCGGCCTCGGCGGCATCGGCCGCGAGGTGGCGCGCATTGCGCACGGCATGGGCATGCAGGTCATCGCCTGGAATCGCACGGCGCGCGAAGCGCCGCACGGTTCGCTGGTGGAGCTCGATACGCTGTTGCATCGGTCGGACATTATCTCGCTGCATCTCGCGCTTACGGAGGAGACACGCGGCTTCCTGGGTGCCGACCGGATCGCACGCATGAAGCCGGGCGTCATTGTGGTCAACACGGCGCGCGCCGCGCTCATCGATGAGGCGGCGTTCATTGCGGCGCTGCGGAGCGGACACATCCGGCATGCCGGGCTCGATGTGTTCTGGGCCGAGCCGCTCAAGACCGATCACCCGCTGGCGCGCGTCGAAAACGTGACGCTTTCCTCGCACGCGGCCTTCCGCACGCGTGAGGCTTCGATGACACTGATCCGACGCGCCATCGACATCGTGCGGCGGCTACAGGGACTGCCGGCGGCTGCGTAAACGGAAACCTTCACCCGCCTTTGTAGTTTATCCTGAGCCCGCGGGCAGGTTCTCCGCGCAGGTATTCATATCGGGTATTCATTGCAATCTTAGGTATTCATGGCCGAGCAGAACACGAAAGTAGAGACGGTTGCCACCCACGGCGCAACCCGCCTGCCGCTGATTCAAGTCGATAGCTATAACGTCGAGCTGAAGGACGACGAGGGTTTTCTCGGCGATCGCGCCAACAAGGGCGCCTTTCGCGACATCATCGAGAACTGGCGCAAGCCTCTGCGCAAGGCCGGCAATGACCCGCTCGGCGATACGCCGACCGATGAAATCAGCAAAAAGGAGCTGGATGCGCTCCTCAAGGACGGGGATCCGGAAGCAGCCGGGATCGTGCAGGGAGCGATCGAGGACTTTGCCCAGGAACTGGCGCTGGTCATTCGCCGCTTTCTCAAGCTCAAGCAATGGCAAAAAACGGAGCGCATCGTCATCGGCGGCGGATTCCGCGCAAGCCGCGTCGGCGAGCTTGCCATCGGGCGGGCGGCAGTGATTCTCAAGGCGGACAAGGTGGACATCGACCTTCTGCCCATCCGCCACGATCCGGACGAGGCCGGTCTCATGGGCGCTTGCCATCTTGCGCCACGATGGATGTTCCAGGCGCATGACGCCATTCTCGCGGTCGACATCGGTGGCACCAATATTCGTGCCGGAGTGCTGGCGCTCAACTTCAAAAAGCAATCCGATTGCTCCAAGGCATTCGTCTGGAAGTTCGAACAGTGGCGTCACGCGGACGAAAAGGGGGTAAAACGGGAGGATGCGGTCGAGGGGCTCATCGACATGCTCAAGGATCTGATCGCGCGCGCGGAGAAGGAGAAGCTGCGGCTTGCTCCTTTCATCGGGATTGGCTGCCCCGGCATGATCGAAGCGGACGGGACGATCGATCGGGGCGCCCAGAATCTGCCCGGAAATTGGGAAGCCAGGCGCTTTAATCTTCCGCTCGCCTTGCACGAAGCTATTCCCCACATCGGCGAGCACCAGACCGCCATCGTGATGCACAATGACGCGGTCGTGCAGGGATTGAGCGAGGCTCCGTTCATGAACGACGTGCGGCATTGGGGCGCACTCACCATCGGCACCGGTCTCGGCAATGCGCGGTTCACCAATCGCGCCCCAGCGAAGGATTGACGGCTCGCCCGCGACGGCAAAAAATTAAGCGAAAACCCTCGGGAGGGGCTCGTTGAAGCCGGCGCCCTTTGCTTACACCAAGGCAAGATCGGTTGCGCATGCGATCGAGCTCCTCGCAAACGAGGACGCAAAGCTTCTCGCCGGCGGGCAGAGCCTCATTGCCACACTGAACATGCGGCTCAGCCGCCCCGCGCTGCTGATCGACATCAATTCGATTGCAGGCCTTGAGGCCATCGAGCTGAAAGATGGCCGCATTGAAATCGGCACGCTGGTGCGGCATGCGCAGGCCGAGCGCTCATCGCACATTGCGCGCCATGCGCCGCTGATTGCATTGGCGATCCCCCATATCGGGCATCCCGCCATTCGCAACCGCGGCACCCTAGGCGGCTCGATCGCGTATGCGGATCCTGCGGCCGAGCTGCCTGCCTGCCTGCTCGCGCTCGGAGCGGAGTTGGAGATTGCCGGGCCGGCCGGTGAGCGGTGCGTGCGAGCGGATCATTTTTTCAAAGCGCTCTTCGAGACCGAATTGAGCGCCCGCGATGTGCTCACCAAGATCCGCATCCCGGTCGCGAACGCAGCGACGCGCGTCGGTTTTGCCGAATTTGCGCGGCGCCAGGGCGACTACGCGCTTGTGGGACTCGCTGCCTGCGCACGCGCCGAGGGGGCCCGTCTCTGCGACGTGAGGCTTGCCTATTTCGGCGTCGGGCCGACAGCGCAGCGCGCGCGCCGCGCCGAAGCGGCACTTGCCCAGGGCGCTCTCGACGATGCAGTTGCGGTGTTGCCCACCGATTTGCAGCCTGAAGAGGACCTGCATGCCCCCGCCACTCTGAAGTTGCATCTTGCCTCCGTGTTGCTGCGCCGAGTCGCGCCCCAACTTGGGGAGAAGCGAACGTGACGGCGCTCGTCTACGACATCTCCCTCGAGGTCAATGGGGAGCAGGTGCATGAGCCCGTTGATGCCCGCACGACGCTTGTCGATTTTCTGCGCGACATTTTGGGCCTGACCGGCAGCCATGTGGGCTGCGAGCACGGCGTCTGCGGCGCGTGCAGCGTGCGGGTAAACGGCTCGGTAGCGCGCGGCTGCCTCATGCTCGCCGTGCAGTGCGAAGGCATGCGCGTCGAGACCATCGAAGGCGTGGCTGACAGCGGTGAGATTGCGGATCTGGAGCAGGCATTCATTGCGCGCAATGCGCTGCAATGCGGCTTCTGCACGCCTGCCATGCTGCTCACTGCCAACGAATTACTCAGGAGCACGCCGAGACCCAGCCGCGCCGAAATCCGCGCGTACCTTTCGGGCAATTACTGCCGCTGCACCGGCTATCAGGCGATCGTCGACGCGGTCGAGGCGGTGGCGCAGACGCGCGCGATGGTGGCATCCACTGCACGCAAGGACGCGGCTACATGAAAACGGCGCAAGACCTGCCTCCGTCGCTTTCCGCGCTAGACCGGCCAAACTCGTATATCGGCCGCTCGGTCCCGCGCCCCAACCTTGCGCGGCTAACCAGGGGGCGCGCACAGTTCGTGAGCGACGTGACGTTGCCGCGGATGGCGCATGTCGCGTTCCTGCGCTCGCCCCACGCGCATGCGCGCATTCGCGCCATCGAGGCTCTCGCCGCAAAAAAATCGCCCGGCGTGATCGCGGTGGTGACCGGCGCCGATCTGGCCAGGGTGATCACGCCCTGGGTTGGCGTGCTAACCCATCTCAAAGGCATCAAATCGGCGCCTCAGCATGCGATCGCAGTCGAGCGCGCCTGCTGGCGCGGCGAGGCGGTCTGCGCGCTCGTGGCGCGCACGCGCGCGCAGGCGGAGGACGCATGTGATCTTGTCGAGGTGGAATACGAGGAGCTGCCCGCGGTCACCGATCCGGAAACCGCCCTCGATCCCGGCACCTTGGTGATCCACCCTGAGCTCGGCGACAATCTCACCTTCGAGCGCACACTCATTGCCGGTGAGCCGGACGCCGCCTTCAAGGCAGCCGATGCGGTCGTGGAGACCACATTCGTGTTCGGCCGCCACACCGGCGTCACCAATGAGCCGCGCGCCATTGTCGCCGACTGGAATGGCGCCGAGGCGCGACTCACGGTCTATCAGGGCACGCAGGCTCCGCACATGATGCAGAACCTGTTCGCCAAGCACCTGGGGCTGCAGGAGCACCAGGTGCGCGTCATCACCAAAGACGTCGGCGGCTCCTTCGGCATCAAGGTCCACTGCTATGCCGACGAGATGGCCGTGGCTGCACTGTCGAAACTGCTCAACCGGCCGATCAAGTTCGTGGCAGACCGCATTGAAAGCTTCATCACTGACATTCACGCGCGAGATCACCGCATCAAGGCGAAGATCGGCGTCAAGCAGGACGGCACTATCACCGCGTGGGAGATCGACGATCTCACCGGCATCGGTCCCTATTCGATGTACCCGCGCACCTCGGGCATCGAGGCAAACCAGATCGTCAATCTCACCGGTGGCCCATATACCTGTCCGAATTACCGCGCCCACGCCCGCGTCGTCTTTCAGAACAAGAACGTGATGTGCCAGTACCGCGCGGTCGGCCATCCCATAGCGACCGCGGTAACGGAAGGGCTTGTCGAGCTTGCCGCCGCCAGGATCGGCATGGATCCGCTGGAGATGCGGCGGCGCAATCTCATTCCCGACGAGGCCTATCCGTGCACCGGCGCCTCGGGAATCAAGCTCGAGGCGCTCTCGCATCATGCCTGTCTCGCCCATCTCGACGCGATGATGGATTACGCGGGGCTGCGTGCGGAGCAGAAGCGCATGCGCGAGCAAGGCATCCATCGCGGCATCGGGTTTGCCGCATTTATCGAGGTGACGAATCCGTCGGCTGCCTTCTACGGCATCGGTGGCGCGAAGATCTCGTCGCAGGATGGCGTCACCGTGAAGCTCGACGCGCAGGGCGCGCTCATCTGCCAGACCGGAGTGACCGAGCAGGGCCAGGGCGCCGAGGCGGTCATCGCGCAGGTTGCCGCCTCCTCATTCGGAGTGCCGCTCGAGCGCGTGCGGGTGATCACGGGCGACACCGACAACACGCCGTACGGCGGCGGCACCTGGGCCTCGCGCGCCGCGGGCATTGGCGGCGAAGCCGCATGGCAGGCCGGCAAGGCCTTGCGCGCCAATGTGCTCGCCTGCGCCGCCTCGATCCTGCAGGCGAAGCCCGAACACCTTGACATCAGCAATGCAGTCATCATCGATCGCGCAACCGGCGCCGAGCGCTTGTCGCTCCATGAGCTCGCACGCGTCGCATATTTCCGGCCCGACACCTTGCCGCCCGGATTCCAGGCCGAGCTGATGGCGACGCGACACTATGTGCCGCGTGGGTGGCCATTCGCGTTCACCAACGGCATCCAGGCGAGCTATGTCGAAGTGGACGTGGAGAGCGGGTTCGTCACGCTGATGCGGCACTGGTGCGTGGAAGATTGCGGCACCGTCATCAATCCTCAGCTCGTCGACGAGCAGATCCGCGGCGGCATTGTGCAAGGCATCGGCGCGGCGCTGTTCGAGCAGTGCGTCTATGACGAGCGCGGCCAGCTGCTCAACGGCAATATGGCCGAGTATCTCGTGCCCATGGCGGCGGAGATGCCCGATATCGATGTCGCGCATGTGGTAACGCCGACGGCGGATTCCGAGCTGGGCGCCAAGGGCGCGGGCGAGGCGGGAACCGCTGGCGCGCCCGGCGCGGTGATGAACGCAATCAACGACGCGTTGCACCCACTCGGCGCCAAGCCGCTCACCGAAATGCCGTTCACGCCCGCGCGCATCCTGCACGCGCTCGGAAAAATCTAATCCAGGGAAAGAGATTCAATGGACATCAAGGTAAGCAGGCAGGCAGTCGCCGAGGCCACCGAGAAGCTCAGGAACTGGGGCCGTTGGGGCAAGGATGATCAGGTCGGCACGCTCAATCACGTTACGCCCGAGGACATCGTCAGGGCGGCAGGCCTGATCCGCACCGGCAAGGTATTCGCGCTCGGCATTCCGCTCGACCGCAATGGGCCCCAGACCGGGCTGTTCGGCGGACGCTTCAACGCAATCCATCAAATGCTCGCAACCGGCACCGACGCAATTGCGGGAAGGCAGGACTGGAACAAGCTGCGTTATGCCGACGATACGCTCAATGTCTGCGTGCAGGGCGCAACCCACTGGGACGCGCTGGGCCACATCTTTTACGAGGACAAGACCTACAACGGATATGATGCCAAGCTGATCGACGCGCGGGGCCTGGGCGTGCTCGGCATCGAGCATTCCAAGAGCAAGATGGTCGGCCGCGGCGTGCTGCTCGACATTGCGCGTTTTCGCAAAGTGGACTGGCTCGACGACGGCGAGGGCATTTCCAACAACGAGCTCGACGAATGCGCCAAACAGCAGAACGTGGAGATCAGGCGCGGCGATTTCGTCATCATTCGCACCGGCCAGATCGAGCGCTGCCTCAAAGAGAAGAAGTGGGGAGGCTATGCGGGCGGCGATGCGCCGGGCGTGAAGTTCGAGAATTGCTATTGGTCCCAGCAGAAGGAGATCGCGGCGATCTGCAGCGACACCTGGGGCGTCGAAGTGCGGCCGAACGAGACCCGCGAGGTCAATCAGCCCTGGCACTGGGTTGTGATCCCCGCCATGGGCCTGTGCATGGGCGAGATCTTCTATCTCAAGGAGCTCGCCGAGGACTGCGACGCGGATGGCGCGTACGAATTCTTCTTCTGCGGCCCGCCGCTCATCATTACCGGCGCGACCGGCTCGCCCATCAACCCGCAAGCAATTAAGTAATCAAGAGCCGTCATTCCGGGGCGCCGCGTAAGCGCAGCGGAGCGGCGAGCCCGGAACCCATAACCACAGGCCTGGGGTCATGGATTCCGGCTCTCGGCCTTCGGCCTCGGCCGGAATGACGGGCAAAGAGAAAACGGAGTTGCAAATGGCCAAGCATCTCAAGCGCGGAATGGATGCAAGCGTACTCAAGGCCGTCGATGCAAAGGTGCGCGAGACGGTCGAACGCATTCTTGCCGAGGTGGAGACAGGAGGCGATGCGGCCGTGCGGCGGCTCTCGGAGCAGTTCGACAAATGGTCGCCGGCAACGTTTCGGCTCAGCGAGAGCGAAATTGAGCGCGCGATCGGCCAGGTGCGCAAACGTGATCTCGACGATATCAAGTTCGCGCAGGCCCAAATCCGGAATTTTGCGCAAAAGCAGCTCGCCACCTTGCACGATCTGGAGGTCGAGACGCTGCCCGGCGTCGTGCTCGGGCACCGCCACATCCCGGTCAATTCGATCGGCTGCTACGTGCCGGGCGGCCGCTACCCAATGGTCGCTTCCGCACACATGTCGATCGTCACCGCGCGCGTTGCAGGCGTTCGGCGCATCATCGCCTGTGCCCCGCCATTCCGCGGCGGGCCGCATCCGGCGATCGTCGCGGCGATGAAACTCGGCGGAGCGGATGAGATTTACGTGCTCGGCGGCGTGCAGGCCGTGGCGGCAATGGCGCTCGGCACCCAATCCATCGGCGTCGTCGACATGATCGTCGGTCCGGGCAATGCCTATGTGGCCGAGGCAAAGCGCCAGCTGTTCGGCCGCGTCGGCATCGATCTTCTGGCAGGCCCCACGGAGACGCTGATCATTGCCGACGACAGTGTCGATGGCGAGTTGTGCGCCACCGATCTCCTCGGCCAGGCGGAGCACGGGCCTACGTCGCCGGCGATCCTCGTCACCGATTCGGAGAAGCTTGCGCGCGACACCATGCGCGAAGTCGAGCGACTACTTGCGATTCTGCCCACGGCCGACGCAGCCGGCAAAGCGTGGGCCGATTACGGCGAGGTGATCGTGTGCGCCGATTATCAGGAGATGGTGCGCGAAGCGGACCGCATCGCCTCCGAGCATGTGCAGGTGATGACGCGTGACCCTGATTATTTCCTCAACAACATGAAGAACTACGGCTCGCTCTTCCTGGGCGCGCGTACCAATGTCGCCTATGGGGACAAGGTGATCGGCACGAACCACACGCTGCCGACCAAACGCGCTGCGCGGTATACCGGCGGCTTGTGGGTGGGGAAATTCCTGAAAACATGCACCTACCAGAAGGTGCTCACCGACGAAGCCTCCGCCACCATCGGCGAGTATTGCTCCCGGCTGTGCATCCTCGAAGGCTTTCTTGCCCATGCCGAGCAGGCGAACGTCCGCGTGCGCCGCTATGGCGGGCGCAATATCGGCTATGCGCAGGCGGCGGAGTGATAGTGGAGCTGACGAAAGCTCCTTCCTTTCGGCTGGACGGCAAGCGCGCGCTCGTCACCGGCGCCGGCCGCGGCATCGGTCTTGCCGCAGCGTCCGCTTTGGCGGAGGCGGGGGCGCGTGTGACGCTTGCCGCCCGAACTGCTTCCGAGGTCGAAGCGGCGGCACGGGCGATGCGTGAACGCGGCGATGCGGCACAGGCGCTTCCTTTGGACGTCACCGATCTCGCGGCGGTGCGCGGCGCAATCGCAGCGGCAGAGCCTTTCGATATCCTCGTCAACAATGCCGGCATCAACCGGCCGGCCCATTTGATGGATGTTACGGTTGAGCATTTCGACGCCATCTTTTCCCTCAATGTGCGCGCCGCCTATTTCATGGCGCAGGCCGTCGCGCGGCGATTGATCGAAGCCGGCCGCCCCGGTTCGATCATCAATATTTCCTCGCAGATGGGTCATGTGGGCGCAGCGCGCCGCACGGTCTATTGCGCCAGCAAGCACGCGGTCGAGGGCTTCACCAAGGCCATGGCGATCGAGCTCGCGCCCGGCAATATCCGGGTGAACAGCCTCGGCCCGACCTTCCTGGAAACCCCGATGACAAAACCATTCTTTCAGAACCAGGCGTTCCGCGAAGAAGTGCTGGGGAAAATCAAGCTGGGCCGGCTCGGTCAGCTGGAAGAGGTGACCGGCGCGATCGTCTTTCTCGCCTCGGATGCCTCCTCGCTCATGACCGGATCGGCCCTCGTCCTCGACGGCGGGTGGACGGCGGAGTGAAACAGGGCCGGCAATGGAACGGCCGCGCGATCTGCACGTTATTGCTGCTGGCAGACTTTCAGATCGACCGGGCCATGTCCAAAAACGGCAGCAAGAACGGGAGCAAGAACGGCGGCGAATGCAATCCGATGGAGTCTCAATCCGAGACCGCAGCCGCGCGGCCCGTCAATAAGGTGTTCGGCGACATCGCACGGGTGATTTCGCGGGAGGTGGGACGCGCCTGGGTCTTCGTCGTTGCGGTTCTCTCGATCATCACCTGGGCCTTTACGGGACCCTTGTTCGGTTTCTCCGATACCTGGCAGCTCGTCATCAACACCGGCACCACAATCGTGACCTTTCTGATGGTATTCCTCATTCAGAACGCCCAGAACCGGGACGCGGCCGCCATTCAGGCGAAGCTCGACGAGATGATCCGCACCAGCAAAGCGCGCAACTCCTTCGTTGGTCTGGAGCATCTTACCCAGGAAGAGCTGGAAGCAATCAGCGAACAATGCGAGCTGCGCGCCAAGGGTGAAGCCCATGAGGCCGGCCGCTCTGCGCCGCGGCGCAAGCCCAGGCTGCAGGCGGTAGAGATCAACGGCAAGTAAAGCATCTGCGCCTGGCACTGGACGGGACCTGAAACCCCTCTGATACGCTCCTCCCGCTGCCTAAATATTGCGCATGGGTGCGCTTCTGCCTATTCTATGGACTTGCTCGCGTACAGAAAGTGTGTATAGAAGGAGCAGCATCCAAAACTGTGGGTTGAGGCGGCGGCTTGGGCCGCCGTTTTTCATTTCAGCCCTCAATCCCGCTGGAAATTCCGCAGTCGAATGCGCGCCGATTTCTGCAGTCAAATCAACTACCTCGCTTGATAATGCTTGATATTCCGGGCCGCGTCTGCAGTTTTCGCCCGGTTTATCAAAGGGATCGCTGTCGCCTGCTTGTTTTTTCGTTGTTATTTACAAGCGGGAGTGTGGAGTGAACCCCTGAAGTGCACCCCTACTTTGAGACACGAGTGGCAGGGGGGAAAATTGCAAAAACGAACCGAACCCACGGAGTGCAGTCCATGGACCGTTATTAAGAAAGGCGCGCCGTCGATCACCGTGTTGCAAGCACTTCTTGATCGCACTCACGAGGGCAGCTGGTAAAGCTCGCCGAATTTCCTTCGCAAATAGGCCATGTATGGCCCGATGCTGATCGGCTCGCCGGTGGCGCGCTGCACCGTCTCAGCCGGCGTGAATTTGCGCCCCAGCCGATAGAGATTGTCGCGCAGCCAGGCATGCAGGTTGCCAAACTCGCCTGCGTGAAGCTGTTGCGGAATCTCCGGATGCGCGCGCAGCGCCGCCGCATAGAATTGCGCGCTGAGCACATTGCCGATGGTGTAGCTCGGAAACGCGGCTCCCACGCCCGAGCCATACCAATGCACGTCCTGCAGACAGCCGTCGCGATCGTCCGGCGGAACGATGCCGAGATCCGACCGATACCGCGCGCGCCATGCCTCGGGCACATCCCTGGCCGCGAGCTTTCCTTCAAGCAGCTCCGTCTCCAGATCGAAACGAATGATGATGTGGAGATTATAGGTGAGCTCGTCCGCTTCCGTGCGGATCAGGCTGCGCTCGACCTTGTTGATGGCGCGGTAAAAGGTTTCGATTGACACCTTCCCCAGTTGGTCGGGGAAGACGCGCTGGAGCACCGGAAAATAATGCTGCCACAGGTCGCGCCCGCGACCGACCACGTTCTCCCAAAGCCGCGATTGGCTTTCGTGCACGCCCATGGAAGCACCCTGCCCGAGCGGAGTGCCGAAAAGCGCGGGTGCCACACCCTGCTCGTACATCGCATGGCCCGCCTCGTGCAGCGTCGAGAACAGCGAATAGGTCAGCTCGCTCGCGCGGATCCGCGTGGTGATGCGAACGTCGTCGCCCGAAAATTTGGTGCAGAACGGATGCGGCGAGCGGTCGAGCCTGCCGCGGTCGATATCGTACCCGAATGCGCGCGCAATGGAGAGCCCGAACGCAACCTGCGCGTCGGGTGCAAAATTCCCGCGCAGGCAGCTGGTGTCGGGAACCGGCTGCTCGCAGACCGCACGCACCAGCGGAACCAGCTCGCTGCGCAATGACGTCAGCAGCGCGCGCACGGACGCACAGGTCATGCCTTCGTCCATGTCGTCGATCAGCGGATCGGAGATATGCGCATAGGGCGCGAAATAGCCCGCATATTCGCGGCTGAGATCGACCATCTCCTCGAGGTAAGGACACATGGCCGCGAAATCGTCCGCCGGACGCGCTCTGGTCCATGCGTCATACGAGGCGGCACCGATGGCATTGGCACGCTCGACGTGGCGCGCGGGCACTTTCTCTGCTTTCGCGAAGTCGCGCCGCACCACCGCGATCAGCCGCGCATCGTCGCTCTCGGGCGGCAGGCTCTCGCCATAAGGCGCCAGCGCGTCGAGCAGCCGGCCGAGCGCAGCGCTCGCCATGCGCTCATGCGCAAGGCGGCTTACGAGCGCGTATTGCCGCGCGCGCGCCGCTGCCCCGGCTGTCGGCATATAGGTTGCCTGATCCCAGTTGAGCACGGCAGCAGCGCCGTAAACATCGCTGATCTCCTGCAATCGCTCGCGCAGCTCCTTCAACATGTGCTGCGGAGACCTTTTTGTTTTTTTTCTCTGCGGTGCTGCCCGCTGCATGAGAGCACTCTTACTCCGTTTCAAGCGTGCCGCGCATCACCGCCACGCATTTGCCGCCAATGCACATCGCCGTCACCTCGCCGCCGCGCTTCTCGGCCGTGGCACAAAGCAGGCTCGGGCGGCCCATCTCTATGCCTTGTGCAATGATCAGCTGCAGTTTCAGATCGCGTTCCGCGCGCAGGCTCGCAATGAGGCCGGCAAGCGCGGCGTTGGCGCTGCCCGTCGCTGGATCTTCCATAATTCCGAGATGCGGCGCGAACATGCGCACGTGTACGTCGACCTCACCTTCCTTGTTGGGGACGTAAAGCAGCATGCCGCTCGCCACATCCGGGTTTATGTCTTTGGAGAAGATTTCGCCGCGCGGTTTCGCTACGGCGAGCGCCGCGCGAGTCCTGAGCTGCGCGAACAGGAAAGGCAGTCCGCAGGAGGCGACGCAGGGCGAATGCTGATCCGTCGCGATGTCGCCCAGATCTAGCGAGCAGGCGCTCGCCACAACCTGGGGCGCGAGCTCGGCTCCCCGCGTGAGTCCCGACGGCGCGGCAACGCGCGCTCCGCGCACCGCATCCTTGTCCTTGATCAGATCGACGCGCACGATGCCCGCTTTTTCCTCAAAGGTCATGGGATCGCCGACGGGTTTGCCAAAGACTTTTCCCAGCTGCGCCAGCGCAAATGCGGTGCCGACATTCGGATGTCCCGCAAAGGGCAACTCGGCGCGCGGCGTGAAAGTTCTCACCTCCGCCGTATGGCGAGCATCCTTGGGCGGCAGCACGAACGTGGTTTCCGCCAGGTTGAACTCGGCGGCAATGCTCTGCATCTCCTCTGTGCTCAGGCTTTCGGCATCGAGCACGACCGCGAGCGGATTGCCGCCAAAGCGGCGGTCGGTGAACACATCGACGGTGACGAAACGGCGCTCCATCGCAACCCTTTCAGGCATTGCGCATTAGAGCGGGATGGCTTTTCTTCCGAATCGCCATCCCGCTCTAATTCTTTGGTGGAGCATGATCTTGTCCGAAAACCGGTTCCCACTTTTCGGGATCATGCTCTAGCATGTGCGGAACCTGAGCCAAGCCGGCGGGAAAAGCATGATCAACGATCTCTGGTACAAAAACGCAATCATCTATTGCCTTTCCGTCGGCACCTATATGGATGCGAACGGCGACGGCATCGGCGACTTCCAGGGCCTGATGCGCCGGCTTGATTACCTGCATGGCCTGGGCGTCACCGCGATCTGGCTGATGCCGTTTCAAACCTCCCCTTTCCGCGACGACGGATATGACATTTGCGATTACTACTCCGTCGATCCACGCTACGGCACGATGGGCGACTTTGTCGAGTTCACGCATGGCGCCAAGCAGCGCGGCATGCGCGTGCTGATTGATCTCGTAGTCAATCACACGTCGAATGAGCATCCCTGGTTCGAGGAGGCGCGCAAAAATCCCGCTTCGCAGTATCGCAATTGGTATGTCTGGTCGAAGAAAAAGCCGCCCCGCACGAACGAGGGCATGGTGTTTCCCGGCGTTCAGAAATCGACCTGGACTTACGACGACGTCGCCAAGGCCTGGTACTTTCACCGCTTCTACGATTTTCAGCCCGATCTGAACACCAGCAATCCCGAGGTGCACGCGGAAATCCTGAAAATCATGGGTTTCTGGATCGAGCTCGGGGTCTCCGGTTTTCGCATGGATGCGGTGCCGTTCATCATCGCCAGCAAAGGCAAACGCGTGCGCAAGCCGAAGGAGCAGTACGACATGCTCCGCCGCTTTCGCGAGTTTCTGCAATGGCGCCAGGGCGACTGCATTATTCTCGCCGAGGCAAACGTATTGCCGGCGACCGACATGCAGTATTTCGGCGAGGCAGGCGATCGCATGCACATGATGTTCAATTTTCAGGTCAACCAGCACCTGTTCTATGCGCTTGCAACCGCGGACACGCGACCGCTCGCCAAGTCCATGGAAGCCACAAAAATGCGACCGGCGACGGCGCAGTGGGGACAGTTCTTGCGCAACCACGACGAGCTCGATCTCGGACGCCTAACCGAGCGGCAGCGCCAAGCAGTGTTCGACGCATTTGGCGCCGATCGCGACATGCAGCTCTACGAGCGGGGCATTCGCCGCCGACTCGCGCCAATGCTCAGGGGCGATCAGCGCCGCCTCGAGCTCGCCTACAGCCTGTTGTTCACACTGCCCGGCACGCCCGTGATCCGCTACGGCGACGAGATCGGCATGGGAGATGATCTCTCGCTTGCCGAACGCAACTGCGCGCGCACGCCGATGCAATGGTCAAATGAGCCGCTCGGCGGGTTCACCAAGAGCGACAAGCCCATTCTTCCGGTGATCGGCGGCGGGCCGTATGGGTATGAGCACATCAACGCGGCGATTCAGCGCCGGCATCCGGAGTCACTCCTGAACTGGACGGAGCGCATCATCCGCATGCGCAAGGAGGTGCCCGAGATCGGCTGGGGTGACTTCACCGTCATTCGCAGCAAGGATCCCGCGATCCTGATCATGCGCTACGACTGGCGCAACAACTCGGTGTTATTTGTGCACAATCTTGCGGCCAATCCCAAGGAGATCGTGTTCTCGGTGGGATTGAAGGGGGAGAATGCCGCGAGCGGCCAGCTCCTGGTCAATCTTCTTTCCGAAGATCACAGCCAGAGCGACCGGCATGGCAAACACCGTCTGGTGATCGAGGGCTACGGCTACCGCTGGTATCGCGTGGGCGGCCTGGATTATCTCCTCCGCCGCAGCGAAATCGAAACCTCGGAACGCGAGCGCGCAGCAAGCCGCCATACCTAGCCGCGAAATGGGCTACCGCACCTGGCGAGACGGTGAGGCAGACGAGGTGCGACACGCACGACGATAACCGTTCGAACGCTTGTAGGGGCGGGTTTTAAACCCGCCCTTTCTCCACGTTTAAGAGAATGATGCTCGGTCGCCGGCGCGTCGGCGCAATGATCCGGACAATATCTCGCGATTCAACATTGCCGAAACAGGGCGGGTTTAAAACCCGCCCCTGCAAAGCATTCATCACCACCGAGCTGAGGAGAGAACGAGGCGCATCACGTCAGCGGCACGAAGTCGTATTCGCCGGTGCCCTGGAGGACGAGGAAGACAGCCGAGCTGTCGCCTGCATTGGTGACGAGATGCGGACGTCGCGCCGGAACAGTGAAGGTTTCTCCGCGGCGCAAGCTCACATCCTGTTTCGGGTTCTGCAGAAAGATGCGAATGGCGCCCTCCACGACATAAAAAGTGTCATGGACATTCGGTGATAGTGCCACGGCACCTTCTGTGTCGGGCTGATCTGCAGCTCGGCAATGCGAAAGCCGGGACGCTCGCCGTAATAGGCCCGCCGCTCCACTTCGTAGAGACCGCTCGAATCCTTGAGCCCTTGCATGCTTATGCCTCCAGCGTAGGATGGGTTAGGCGCGCAGCGCCGTAACCCATCAATTACCGGTTCGCCGTGCACGATGGGTTTCGCTTACGCTCAACCCATCCTACAAGAACATATAATCTGCGCCGCATGCCTTTTGTCCTGCCGTTTCCCAGCATCGATCCGGTGGCGTTCAGCTTCGGTCCGCTCGCGGTGCGCTGGTATGGACTCGCCTACATTGTTGGCCTGCTCGGGAGCTGGGCTTACGCGTACCGCCTCGCCGCCAACGAACGGCTTTGGCACGGACAGCCGCATCCCAGCCCTGCGCGCCTGAGCGATCTTCTTCTCTACGGCATGCTCGGCGTTGTGGTCGGCGGCCGCCTCGGACAGGTGCTCTTTTACGAGCCTCACTACTATCTTGCGCACCCCCTCGAAGTGTTTGCGCTCTGGAACGGCGGCATGTCGTTTCACGGCGGCTTCATCGGCGTGCTCCTTGCCATCTGGTACTTTGCACATCGGCAGCGGCTCCCCATCCTGGCGATCTCAGATCTTTGCGGCGCCGTTGCTCCCATTCCGATTTTTCTCGTTCGCATCGCCAATTTCATCCAGCAGGAGCATGCCGGCAGACCCGCGCATGTGCCGTGGGCCGTCGTGTTTCCCGACATCGATGCGGTACCCAGGCATCCCAGTCAGCTCTACGAGGGATTGGCGGAAGGCCTCCTGCTCCTGGTTATCCTTGCGCTCGCCGTGCGCAAGGGCGCCTTGCGCTCGCCCGGCTTGCTCACCGGTTTGTTCATGCTCGGCTATGCGCTCGCGCGCATCGCCATGGAATTTTTTCGCGAGCCTGATCCGGAGCTCGAGCGCCTCGCCTTTGGACTGACCATGGGCATGGTGCTGTCGCTGCCGATCGCGGCGGTCGGCGCAGGGCTTATCATTCATGGCCTGCGCAGCGGGCGCGCCCGCGAATATCTTGAAGGGCACTAGTGTGGCGGTTCAGAAGTCCGCGGCGATCCCTATTGCGGACTTCTGAACCAAAGCCACACTAGACTCAAAGGTTTGCTAGTGTCCTTCGATTCCGAAATTCGTGTATGAGGTTGCCGCACAATGAAACGAATTTCGGAATCGGGACACTAGAGCGGCTCCATGGACGCGTTCATCTGCACCGCATGCGGCGCGCAGTATCCGCCGGCCGAGACCGCGCCGGCGCAATGCGCGATCTGCGAGGAAGAGCGCCAATTTGTTCCTCCGGGCGGCCAATCCTGGACCACGCTTGCGCGGCTGCGCGCCGATCACCTCAACGCGTTTCACCAGCACGAGCCGGGCGTCATCGGCATCGGCACGCGGCCGCAAGTGGCCATCGGCCAGCGCGCCATTGTCGTGTGCACGCCGCACGGCAACGTTCTGTGGGACTGCATCTCGTTCATCGACGACGCGACGGTTACCTTGATCAAAGGACTGGGCGGCCTGGCCGCCATCGCCATCTCGCATCCGCATTTCTATACGAGCATGGTCGAGTGGAGCCGCGCCTTCGCCGATGTCCCCATTCACCTGCATGCCGCAGATCAGCGCTGGGTCATGCGACCCGATCCGGCGATCAAGCACTGGCAGGGCGACACCCTCAAGCTCCTGCCGGATATCACGCTGATCCGATGCGGCGGACATTTTCCGGGCGGCACCGTGCTGCACTGGAGCAAGGGCGCGGAAGGCCGCGGCGTGCTGTGCTCGGCCGATATCGCCACCGTCGCCGTCGACCGCAAGTTTCTGAGCTTCATGCGCAGCTATCCAAATCTGATCCCGCTCTCGGCCAAACAGGTCATCGGCATCGGCAAGGCGCTCGAGCCGTTCACCTTCGACACGATCTATGGCCACTTTTTCGACCGCGTGATCGCGAGCAATGGGAAGCAGGCATTGGCAAATTCGGTGCGGCGGTACGTTGCCGCGCTCGCCGGCGCCTACGAGCGGGAATGAAGCGCCGAGCGCGATAAGTCCCGCTCTGCTTATTTTGGTGGAGCATGATCTTTTCCGAAAACCGGTTCCCACCCCGGGTAAAGCCCGAGGGCATGCTTTTCGGGATCAGGCTCTAGCAATGTTCACGCGCGCGGAGCTGGAGAGCGCAATTCCTGTGGTCCGCGCGTGCGTGCCGCCGACGCCGCAATATGGCTGGCCGCTGCTGCGCGCGCGCACGGGCGTGGAAGTCGTGGTCAAGCACGAAAATCACACGCCCATCGGCGCATTCAAATTGCGCGGCGGGCTCGTATTTGTCGAGCACGCGCGGCGCGAGCGGCCGCAGCGCAAGGGAATGATCAGTGCCACGCGCGGCAACCACGGCCAGTCGCGTGCGTTTGCGGCTACGCGCGCGGGCATCGCTGCGACAATCGTGGTGCCGCATGGCAATTCGACCGAGAAGAACGCGGCAATGCGCGCCTGGGGCGCCGAGCTGGTCGAGCACGGCAGCGACTTCGATGAGGCGAAGGCGCACGCGATGGCGCTTGCCGCCGACCGCGATCTGGAATTCGTTCCTTCCTTCCATCGCGATCTCGTGATCGGAGCCGCGACCTACGCTTACGAGCTGTTCACCGGGGTCGCGGATCTCGACAGCGTATATGTGCCGATCGGGCTCGGCTCCGGCATCTGTGGCTTGATTGGCGCGCGCGACCTTCTCTCTCCGCGGACAAGCGTTGTCGGTGTGGTGGCGAAGGCGGCGAATGCCTACCGGCTGTCGCTTGAGGCAGGACACGTCGTTCCGACCAATTCCGCACACTCCTTTGCGGACGGGATGGCGGTGCGCGTGCCGGATGCGACCGCGCTCGAGATCATCCGGCGCGGGGCCGAGCGCATCGTCGAGGTTTCCGAGGAAGAGATCGCCGAGGCGATCCGGACACTTCACACCGCGACGCACAATTGCGCCGAAGGCGCCGGCGCTGCTGCATTGGCGGCGCTGATGCAGGAGCACGAGCGATGCAAAGGACGCCGCGCAGCCGTGATCCTGACCGGGCAGAACATCGACCGAGACTGGATGGCGACGGTGCTTGCGGGCGCCACGCCCCGCGCGCGCTGAGCCACACGGCTTGTGGAAAACTCCATGCGCTCGTAGCGCCGTCCGCCGCTTGCCGGGACGAGGCGAAAAAAATGCGTCTATAGTGCGTCGTAGGTTGCAGGGAGGCGGGTGATGAAGATGTGGCGTTTTGCGTTCGGTCTGCTTGCATTATTGACCCTCAATGCAGGCGCATTCGCCAGCGATGAGATCGGCGAGCGCTTCATCGCCGAGTACAAAAAGAGCTATCCGGGCGACAAATGGGAGCTCATAGGCACGGTCAAGATGATTCAGGGCGCCACGGCTGGTCGATCCGGAGGCGCCGAGACCATTCGCGTCTATTTCCAACGCGCAAGTGAAAGCACGATACGCACGGCGTCCTGTACCAAGACACGTGAAAATGACTGGGTGTGCGAGGTGGGCCAGAACCTTTCGGAAGGCTCGCTGGTTCTGAAATAGCTCGTACCCCGGGTTGAGCGAAAGCGAAACCCGGGAAGAGAGTGCCATACGAACGCCATTACCCGGATTTCGCTGCGCTCAGTCCGGGCTACAGCACATAATCGTGATTCCGGTGAATGAATTCGCATGCGGGGGAGTCCCGTGTGCAAGCGAAACATCATCGGAGAACGAAAATGCTCACCTCATTTCCCAGCGGCATTTTGCGCACTGCGTCAGCCCGCATGGCCGATCACTGCGTGCAGCTGTTTGCGCCGGTTGTCGACGCCTCACCGTTCGGCGAGCCGATCGAGCGAGGTCTCGGTGCGAGGCTCTCTCGAGAGCTCGCCGCCTGTGCAAATTCATCACAACCGCGGGAGCGAGCGTTCTTGCCGCAGGCTGACGGAATAAATCCCGCGCGGGACGATCAAGCCAGCAGAAGCCATTCCGGCTCACACGCAAGGAGAACCCAGATGCGGAGCAAGATTACAGTCGTGCTGGCGCTTGCAATGACCCTCGTCACCATTGTCCCAGCGTCTGCCAAGACGACGTCCTATGCGCAATGCGCCTGGGCCCAGTGCTACTAATCTAGCCACGTGTAACCCACATGAGCGGAGCGATATGCGGGAATATTACACCCGGATGTCGCTTTGCTCATCCGGGCTACTGAACGGAGCAATCGTGGCCGTGACAATCGCGATAGGGCTGATCACCGCATCCTATCTGCATGTTGGATCGCCGCCGCAGTGGCACGAAGCCATGCCGAAGCTTGCGCAGTACTGTCTGCCGGACCAGCACGATGCAGACCGAGTCTTTTGCGGCCTTTACTCGGCGATATCCTCCACCGCTATAGCCCGGATTGAGCGCAGCGAAACCCGGAGCAAATTCCCGCTGTTTCCCCGGATTTCGCTGCACTCAATCCCGGCTACGATTTACGGGCGCAGCAGCTTGTCGATGGTGATAGGCAGGTCGCGCACGCGCTTGCCGGTCGCGTGATAGACGCCGTTAGCTATCGCGGCTGCGGTGCCCACGATACCGATCTCGCCGACACCCTTGATCCCCAGCGCGTTGATCTCCTCGTCCTTCTCCTCGACGAAGATCACATCGATACTGCCGATGTCCGCGTTCACCGGCACGTGGTAATTGGCCAGATCGTGCGTCATGAAGCGGCCGAAGCGGTGATCGGGAACGGTCTCCTCATGCAGCGCCATGCCGATGCCGCCCACCACCGCGCCGCTGATCTGGCTCGCTGCGATTTTCGGATTGAGAATGCGGCCGGCCGCGACTGCGCTCACCACGCGCGTCACGCGGATGACGCCGAGCTGCTCATCGACCTTCACCTCGGCGAATACGGCCGAATGCGTGAAATGAGAGTGTTTGCTCTTCGCGTTGGGCTCGACGGTGGCTTCTTTCTCGATGCGGTCGATCTTGCCGGCGCGCAACGCGTCTGCCAGCAAGACCTCGCGCCCGTCCTTGTGCCGGATCCTGCCGTCCACAAAGATCACGTCCTCGAGCCTCGCGCGCGCCAGAGGCGAGCCTGAGATTTTCTGCGACAATTTGAGCGCTTCCTGCTGTACCTTCCTGCACGCCGCGACAATCGCAGAGCCGACTGATGAAGACGTGAACGATCCGCCTTCCACTGGCGCATCCGGTAGCGCGGAATCGCCGAGCTTAGCGGTGACGTTCTCGAGCGGCACGCCGAGCATCTCGGCCGCGAGCTGGGTCATCATCGTGTACGTCCCCGGCCCGATGTCGTTCGTCGCGCTCGCGACCTCGACGCTTCCGTTCGCGGTCAGCACCGCGCGCGCGGAAGCCTTCATCTGCATCGCTTCCCAGATGCCGCTCGCCATGCCCCAGCCAATGAGCTCGTTCCCATCGCGCATGGAGCGCGGCTGCGCACCGCGCCCGGGCCAGCCGAATTTCTCCGCGCCCCGACGGTAGCACTCGCGCAGCTCCTTGCTGCTGTAGGGGAGGTTCTCGAGCTGATCCTTGTGCGAATAATTGATGAGCCGCAGCTCGAGGGGATCGACGCTCGCCGCATAGGCCAGCTCGTCCATCGCGCATTCAATGGCATAGAGCCCTTCCGCGCCGCCCGGCGCGCGCATGTCGCATGGCGTGTTGAAGTCGAGCTTCACCAGCCTCTGCGTGCCCTCGGCATTCGCGCAGCGATAGAGCTGGCTCGACCAGCTCACGAAATGCCGCTGGAAATTCTCGAACTGCGAGGTCATCGCCACGGTATCGTGTTGAAAGGAGACGAGCCTGCCGTCGCGCTCCGCGCCCAGCGCAAGCTCGTGCACGATGCCCGCCCGATAGCCGAGCGTGAACATCTGCTGCCGCGTCAGCGTCATACGCACCGAACGCTTGAGCGCGCGTGCCGCCATCAGCGCCAGCGGCAGCTGATACTGCGGACGCAGTCCCGATCCGAACCCGCCGCCCACATAGGGTGAGAGTACGCGCAGGTTCTTGCGCGGCATCTTGCAGACGCCGGCCGCGTAATTCCTGCTGTTCTGCGGACCCTGCGTCTTGTCATAGACGGTGATACGGCCATCGCCTTCCCACACGGCCGTCGTCGCATATGGCTCCATCGGATTGTGATGCTCGATCGCCATACGATATTCGGCTTTCACCTGCACCGGCGCCTGTGCGAACGCCTTGCCCGCATTGCCCCGCCGATGCGACAGCTCCTTGTTCTCCTTCGATACCGCGCCGCGTTTGCGCTTCCAGTCAAGATCGGTCTCATGCGCCTGCTGGTCGTATTCGATGCGCACCAGCGAGGCCGCATAGCGCGCGATCTCCGGTTCTTCTGCGACGACCAGCGCCACCGGTTGGCCGCTGAAGCGGACCTGATCGTCGTAGAGCGGCCGGAAGGGCGAGCCGTCCGGCGCAATATCATCCTTGTATGCGTCATCCGAGTCCGCGAGCGCGGGCCGATGCGCGTGCGTGAACACTTCGAGCACACCTGCAAGCGCAAGTGCGTCGGCCGTATCAATCTGCTTGATACGGCCTTTCGCGATCGCGGAGGAGACAACGAAGCCATGCGCCAGATTCGGCACGTTGTACTCGGCGGCATATTTCGCGGCGCCGGTCACCTTCGCGCGTCCTTCGACACGCGATGTCGGTTTGCCCAGTACGGTGCTCATTGGCGCCATTGCGCTCTTTGCCTCACTGAATGCGCTTGTCGGATTGCGATTGCGGAGAGCCGCGCGCGGCCTGCCCTAATGCGCGCACAATGGCGCGCCGCGCCAGCTCGATCTTGAACTCGTTGTGATCGAAGCCGCGCGCCTCGCGCAGCATAATGTTCGCCGCTTCGAGAAAGGTTTCGCGCGTCGCCTGCGCTCCGTTGAGCCGTGCTTCGGCTGCCGCATTGCGCCAGGGTTTGTGGGCGACGCCTCCGAGCGCAAGCCGCGCCTCCTTGATGACGTCACCCTCAAGCTCGAGCCCCACCGCGACCGACACCAGCGCGAACGCATAGGAGAGGCGGTCGCGCAGTTTCAGATAGGTGTAGTTCCTGGCAAAACCCTTCGGCGGCAGCTCGATGGCGATGATGATCTCATCGTGCTGCAGATTGCTGTCGATGTGCGGCGTATCGCCGGGCAGCCGATGAAAATCAACGAATGCAATACAACGCTCGCCGCCGCTGCCTTGGGCCAGCACCCGCGCCTCGAGGGCGGCGAGCGCCACGCACATGTCGGATGGATGCGTCGCGATGCAGTGCTCGCTGGCGCCGAGGATCGCATGCATGCGGTTGATGCCGGAGATGGCGGAGCAGCCGCTCCCGGGCTCGCGCTTATTGCAGGGCGTCGTTGTGTCATAAAAATAAACACAGCGCGTGCGCTGCAGGAGATTGCCGCCGGTCGAAGCCATGTTGCGCAACTGCGGCGAGGCGCCGGCGAGGATGGCGCTGCCAAGCAGTGGATAACGCGCCGCAATCTCCGGATGATAGGCGAGGTCGCTGTTGGGAACGAGCGCGCCGATGCGCAAGCCGCCGTCGCGGCTCTCCTCGACCTTGTTCAAAGGCAAACGGGTGATGTCGATCACCCGGGACGGGCGCTCGACATGCTCCTTGATGAGATCGACCAGGTTGGTGCCGCCGGCGATTAACTTTGCGTCTCCATCTGCCCGCATGTGCTGGACGGCATCCGCGACGCTCGTTGCGCGCACGTAATCGAAATTATTCATCGGCGGGCCTGGGCGGAAGCGCCCGCGGACATCACTTCCTGGATCGCCGCCACAATATTCGGGTAGGCGCCGCAACGGCAGATATTGCCGCTCATCAATTCGCGGATCTCCTCGACCCTGCGTGCCCTGCCTTCCGCGATCAGACCTGCAGCGGAACAGATCTGGCCGGGTGTGCAGTAGCCGCACTGGAATGCGTCATGCTCGATGAACGCCTGCTGCAGCAGATGCAGCGGATTTCCGTGTGCCAGGCCTTCGATGGTGGTGATCTGCGCGCCCTCCTGCATGACCGCGAGCGCGAGGCATGAATTGATACGGCGGCCATTGACCAGAACGGTGCACGCGCCGCACTGGCCATGGTCACAGCCCTTCTTGGTGCCGGTGAGATCGAGATGCAGACGTAGCGCGTCGAGCAGCGTCGTCCAGGGCGCGATGTTGAGCTTTCGCGCGACGCCGTTCACCTGCAGCGTGAAGACGATCTTCGCGGGGAGCGACAGCGGGTTGCGAGCCGCTGCGGCCGCATCAGTCATGGCAGCCCTCCAGGCGTCACATCAAATTCAGCCGGCCGGATTGGTTCCAATGTACCGCATCGACCACTCTTGCGCCCGACACGGTGCTGGGCTCTACTTCGCAAAAAGCGCCAGGGCCGAACTGGCCGTCACAAGTGAGCGAGGGGAGCGCAAGATGCAGCTCGATCCAATTGGACCGAAACACCGCCACATCCTGCTGTTGCTGTCGGTACTGGCGGGGGCTGCCGCTCCCGCGGTTGGTCAGGCGCAGCACGGTACGCTGACGCCATCACCTCCCGGCGCGGAAGTCTATTTCGTCGACCTCAAGGACGGGGCTACCGTCCCGTCGAAACTGAAGATTTTTTTCGGGCTGCGGAACATGGGTGTCGCGCCTGCGGGCTCAGATCGTCAAAATTCGGGGCACCATCACCTTTTGATTGATACCACGCTGCCGCCGCTCAACCGACCTATTCCCAATGACCCCGAGCATCAGCATTTCGGTGCCGGACAGACCGAAGCGGAAATTACGCTCAAGCCTGGGCGACATTCGCTGCAGCTCCTTCTCGGCGACAAAGATCACATTCCGCACATCCCGCCCGTCATGTCGCCGCGCATCTGGGTCACCGTCGAGGAAGGGCCGCCAGGAGCCGGCCTGACCGGCGGACCCACGCCCTCGCCTCCCGGGGCCGAAGTTTATTTCATCGACCTCAAGGATGGGGCGACCATTTCGCCGGAAACCACGATCCATTTCGGCCTGAAGAACATGGGGCTCGCGCCGGCGGGATCGGATCGCGCAAACTCGGGCCATCATCATTTATTGATCGACACCGAGCTGCCACCGCTCGACCAGCCCATCCCCAACGATCCCGAGCATCAGCACTTCGGCGCCGGCCAGACGCAGACGAAGGTGCATCTGCAACCCGGCGAGCATACGCTGCAACTCCTTCTTGGAGACAAGGAACATATTCCGCACACGCCTCCGATCATGTCAGCGCAAATAAAGGTGCGCGTGACAGATCCCTCGAAGCGCAAACCCGCGCCGGCCGATGCCCGGGTTTATTTCGTCGGCATCGAGGACGGCGCGGTCATTCCGCAGCAGGTCACGCTGCACTTTGGCCTCGAGAACATGGGCGTGGCGCCGGCCGGCTTCGACAAGCCCAACACCGGTCACCACCACCTGTTGATCGATTCCAAGCTGCCGCCGCTCGATGAGCCGATCCCGAACGACCCCCAGCATCTGCATTTCGGAGCGGGACAGACCGAGGCCAACGTCACTCTCCCTCTCGGAAAGCACACGCTGCAGCTCGTGCTCGGCGACGCCGATCACGTACCGCACAATCCTCCGGTGATGTCAAAGCCTCTCACCGTAACGGTTACGCGCACCGGCAGGTAAGCGGCGCGACCATGCGCAAAGGAGACGTCATGAAAAGGATCGCTCTTCCTCTCATTATCGCGGCACTGGCATTCTGCTCGGCAGTGACGCCCGCGCCAGCTGTGGATATGAGCCGGCTCGACATGAACGCCACACCCACTCTGAACCAAGATCAGGTTCGGCGGGTGCAACAGGCCTTACAGAAGAAAGGTGTTGCACCCGGCCCGGTCGATGGCGTTGTCGGCCCGCTCACCAAGGCAGCGGTGCGCAAATTCCAGGACCGCTACGGCATCGATGCGAACGGCGAGATCAACAACCAGACGCTGTTCGCGCTCGGCGAGGCCGATCTCGCCAGCTGAAGGAAAAACGATATGCCTCGGTTACCGATGTTTGTTAAGGCGGCCGCACTGTCCGCCTTCGCCGTGAATGCCGCGATCGGACAAGCCGCGGGCGACGGATTCGTGGCATTGTTCGACGGCAAGAACCTCGATCATTGGCAGGGCGACGGCAAGGCGCAGTTCGCCATCGAGGATGGCGCGATTGTTGCCAAAGGAAAGAAGGACCCGAAGGACATCGCCTATCTGCTCTCGAAAGAGAAATACAAGGACTTTCAGCTTCGCGCCGAGTTTTGGGTGAGCGAGGACGCGAACAGCGGGATTATGGTTCGCTGCGAGGAGCCGGCAAAAATCGACGCGAAAACCTGCTGCGAGTTCAACATCTTCGATACACGGCCCGATCCGAGCTACGGCACCGGCGCGATCGTGTTTTTCGCCGAAGTCGACCCGATGCCGAAGGCGGGCGGCAAATGGAACACCATGGAGATCATCGCCAATGGCCGGGATCTTTCGCTCATTTTCAACGGACAGAAGACCGCGCAGACACGCAACGGGCTGCACACCGACGGCTTCATCGCGCTGCAATTCGGCGAAGGCACGGTGAGGTTCCGCAACATTGATCTCAAGCGGCTTTAAGCTGCTGCGCATGCGGATCCGCAACCCTGCGCAGGCGCGGCCATCCAAAACGCAAAAGCAGCCAGACCATGATCAAGACGTTCGCGAAATTCCAGAACAGGCCGTTGAGGAATGCCGCCTGATAGGAGCCGGTGAGGTCGAACAGGGCGCCCGACATCCAGCCGCCAAGCGCCATCCCGGACAGCGTCGCCATCAGGACGAGGCCGACGCGAACGCCTGCCTCCTCGGGCGAGAAATATTCCCGCACAATGACCGGATACATGGCGACGATGCCGCCCTGGAACAGCCCGAAGAGCGCGGAGATCACGTAAAGCGAGGTCACGCTGTCGAAGAACAAATAGAGCAAAAGCGCGAGCCCCTGCAGCAATGAGCCCAGCAGCAAGGTTGCCACGCCGCCGATGCGATCGGCAATGAAACCGGAAGCGAGGCGGCTCGGAATGCCGAAGGCGAGCATGAGCGCGAGCATCTGCGCGCCGCGCGTCGGCCCATAGCCGAGATCCCCGCAATACGCGACGATGTGCACCTGCGGCATCGACATGGCCACGCAGCAGCACAGGCCGGCGAGGCAGAGCACGAGCTGCAACGCGTTCGGCGAAAGACCGAGCGCGCTCGCTGTGCCGAGAATATCTGCAGATACCAGTACACTGCCCGGAGCGCGCCGTCGCAGCGCGAGGAGAAGGGGCGGCATCGTAAACGCGCAGAACAGGCCGATACCGATATGCGTCGCGCGCCAGCCGTCCGTCACGATGAAGCGCTCCACCACTGTCGGCCACAGCGTTCCGGCAACGTAATTGCCGGAGGAGACGATGGCGACGGCAAGCGCACGCCGGGACAGAAACCACTGCGAGGTATCCGCCACGATCGGCCCAAAGGCCGCGGAGGAGCCCACACCGACGAGCGCGTGCGCGAGCACGAA
The DNA here is from genome assembly GCA_046733355.1 of Pseudomonadota bacterium. Classification (GTDB taxonomy): domain Bacteria; phylum Pseudomonadota; class Alphaproteobacteria; order Rhizobiales; family Xanthobacteraceae; genus VAZQ01. The sequence goes on from JBKPOZ010000015.1 coordinate 91,321, forward strand.
GAGCGCAAGACTCGGCGCAAGGGCGGCAGCGACATAGCCGAGGCTCAGCGCACCGACGCCGATGAGACCAGGCGCGAGCATTCCGACGCGATCGGTGAGGCGCCCCAGCACGACTCCTCCGCACGCGAAGCCGACCATAGCGACGGTGAATGCAAGCGACGCTTCCGCGCGCGTCACCGCGAAGTCCGCCTGCACGGCCGGAAGCGCAACCGGCACCGACCACATGCCGATGCCACCGATGGTCCCGAAGGCGAGCGCGACAACGAGCCGCCACCACGCGTAGCGCGAGTCCACGCCCGCGTGCGCTGTGCCGCAAACGAGCATGTCTGCTTAATGCTTGCGCGCGCGGCTGCGGTCAACACAGCCGGATGCACGACAGCTATTCGGCAGCGGCCGCTATTTTTTCGATCATTTCTCTCGCCAGCCCCACCCGATTGCGGCCGGAGCGTTTTGCCTCGTAAAGCGCCTGGTCTAATTGCCGGCACAAGGTTTCGATCCCTGACGTTCGCGCCGTCGCGGCCGCGACGCCGATGCTTATGGTGATGCGGAGCTTTTCGCCTGCAATGTCGCACTCACAGGCCTGAACCTGCTGGCGAACGCGTTGCGCCGTGGCAAGCGCTGCTTCCTTGCCGGTTTCCGGGAGAAGAATGGCGAATTCCTCCCCACCCATGCGTGCAACCACATCGGAGGCGCGTTTCGCCGAGGTTGGCGACGGACCGCAATACGCGGTCACCCGCCTCGTGCCCGAACGTGTCGTTAACGAGCTTGAAATGATCTATATCGATGACGCACACAGACAGTGGCCGCATGTATCGCTGCGAACGCGCGAGCTCTGCACGGGCGAGGATTTCGAATTGCCGCCGATTGGTCAGACCGGTCAGCGGATCGATTGCAGCCAGTATTTTCAGCTCGCTCGTGCGCTGCTCAGATCTGGCCCACTCGCGCACTGCCTCCGGTAACCAGTGATAGAGCAATAAGCCCAGAACGACGCTGCCGGCCACGACATTCATGATCTTGGGCACGAGCAGCAGTGCCGGTTGTCCGAGCACCGAAACAATGCCGTTCGCGAAGAATCCATATTGGCCCCCGAAATACACGCCGAAGTAGACGTTCTCGAAAATGTTGCGGAACGCATCGATGCCCACCACGAAAAGGAGCAATCGCGTAATACCAAACGTCTTTGGATTGCGCGCGAAGAAAAAAATGACGCTGGACAGGACGGCCGCCCAAAGCGCCACGATAACCCAGTAGATCGCTGCCGCCGCAAACGACATTGCCGGCGCAGTCTACCGGAACGGTCCGGCAGATTACTGAATCAGCAAAATCGGAGTTACCGAAGTCATTAGGAAGTCACGCGCGAGCTCGTTTCTCGCATCATTGCGGGCTTGACCGATAATGCATCATTTTCGGGAACGAAGTTTTCTTGACGTATGCGCGGATCAAGCCGGGCATGACAAGGGTCGAGGATAACCACTGCTGCTGCTGGAATCTGGCTTGCCGGCCGTGGCTGCGAAGCAGCGAAAGCTGGTGGGTGCGACAGGGATCGAACCTGTGACCCCTACCATGTCAAGGTAGCGACCAACGATTGCTGCTGATGGATCGGGTTTGTGGGACCTTGCGAAACCCCCGTAAAAGCCTATTTCTTTCATTGCGGCCTTATGTTCTAGTTTGCTAGAAATTGCCACGTCTTGGTAGCTACATGGTAGCTATCTAATTTCGACGCCTAAAAAGCGGGTCAATGTCAGGAAGGAATCGACTCGGTCTGCGCGATGTGCGGGCGCTCCAACCCGGCGAGATCATCTGGGATGGCGCAGTGCCCGGGTTTGGTGCCCGCCGGCAAAGGGGCGCTGCTATCGCGTACATCCTGAAATACCGGACAGGGGAGGGGCGTCAGCGATGGCATACGATCGGCCGTCATGGCGCACCTTGGACGCCAGACATGGCGCGAGCGAAGGCGCAGGAGCTGCTTGGCGACGTCGCCCGGGACCGTGACCCCGCCGCCGAGAAGCAAGCCCGGCGCAAAGCAACAACTGTCGCCGATCTTTGCGACCTGTACCTCGTCGACGCACTGGCCGGCCGCGTGCTCAAGCGCAGCGGCGTGGCGAAAAAAGCCAGCACGCTGGAGATCGACAAGGGGCGCATTGAACGTCACATCAAGCCGCTCCTTGGCACCCATGCGGTAGCCGCCATCACACGGCGCGACGTAGAGCGGTTCCTGCACGATATTGCAGAAGGTAAGACCAAGGCACGGATCAAGACTAAGGCGCGCGGGCTCGCGCGAGTGAGGGGCGGTAAAACGGCAGCCAATCGGAGCGTTGGGCTCCTCGGCGCCATTTTTACCTATGCCGTGCGGCACGGCATGCGGCCGGACAATCCGGTACACGGCCTACAGCGCTTCGCCGACGTCAAACGTGAGCGGCGGCTGTCTGACGAAGAGTACTCCCGGCTCGGTGCCGCGCTTTGCCAGGCAGCGGATGCGCATGTCTGGCCGGCCGCCGTTGCTGCCATACGGTTCCTGGCGTTGACCGGCTGGCGCCGCAGCGAGGTGCTAGGGCTGCGCTGGTCGGAAATCGATGTTGGTCGTCGCACAGCTACGCTCGGCAGTACGAAATCTGGCCGCTCGTTACGCCCCCTCTCTCGCGGCGCCTGCGATGTGCTGCGCGCGATGCGTGAGGCACTGTCAAGCGGAGGCGATCTTGTGTTCCCAGCGACCCGCGGCGAGGGGACAATGGACGGTTTCAGGAAGTTTTGGTTGCGGATCGCTAAGCTCGGAGGCCTGCCAGCAGACATAACCCCGCACGTCCTGCGGCATAGCTTTGCCAGCCTTGCCGCTGACTTGGGGTATTCGGAGCCCACTATTGCCTCGTTGGTCGGGCACGCAGGTCGATCGGTTACATCGAGATACGTGCACGCCGCCGATGCCGTACTGCTTGCCGCTGCGGACGCCGTCGCGGACAAGGCTGCGGAGCTATTGCAGGAGGGTAAGCCAGGAAAAAAGCGAGCGCGGCATCACCGTCCGGCCACGCGACAGCAACGAACCGGGGGATAAGCTTGGTCGTCCGCATCTATTCAGGTGGCGTGGAGAAGCCGGTGGAACGCGCGGTGCGCGCTCTGTGCGAAACCCGGAAAACAGCTAAGGGATTGAACGGGAAACGCATTTCCCTGGACGATGCTATAGTGGAGGGCTTAGTAAACGCGATGGTTTATGCGGCGTCGCATAGTGCCAGCGGCCCAATAAGTAACCGCGCTACTGGCCGGGGTGCGCCACCTGATAATGCGCGGATAGTCTTGGCGCACGACGTAGTCTGTGCCTGCAAGGAACTGGGAATATCGCCCGGTTTGCGTTTCGCGCCACCATCGAGCTTTGCCGTTGATCTTTTCGCTGCCGTCGCACCCCTGATTTGGCCGGAGTCGCACACGAGCACCCTAAACCCACGTAAGACTTTCGAGCGGATGAAGCGTGCTAAGATTCAGCGGAATTAGGTGCATCGTCTGTAGTTGAGAACTGACGCACTATCGCGGGGTAAGGAAGGAACTCCCGCGATGTCAAGCAATTCTGAGGCCCTGCCTCACTCAACTCTCCTCCGGCGGAAGCGGTGCGCTGAAGCGCTATTGGCGCATGGATTTCCGGTCGCCGAAAAGACGCTCGCTACCAAGGCCAGCAGAGGTGGGGGGCCTCCTTATCATAAATTTGGGCGAGTCGTGCTCTACCGGTGGGGCGAAGTGCTGTCGTGGGCGGAAGCGCAGTTGAGCTGCCCTGTTCGGTCGTCTTCCGAATGGGACACCGTTCCTAACAGGAATGAGCCGTGAGCGCCGACGAGCAGCACTCGTCTGCGGAGCGGACCATCACGATCCAAGATGTCCGTACATTCCGGCAGCGCGCTATCGTTAACGGGTATCGTCCCATAACCGTGCGCAGTTGCTCGAAGGCACCGCTTACGCGTAACTGGCAGCATGGCGAACCCCCTGCCTCGCTGTTGGACGTCCGACCGGAGGGCCTCAACACCGGTCTGTTGTTAGCCGGGTTTCGCTGCATTGATCTGGACATCGACGATGCGCAACTCACGCTCGAAGTCATGCGGCTGGCGCATCAGTACCTTCCGCCTCGCGCACTCATGCGGCGCCGCGGCAACTCACCTCGGCTGGCGTTGCTTTATCGGGCGGCTGACGGGCAGCCGGCAAAACGAGTAGCAAAGGGACCCAAAGGAAAGGTCGAGATTCTCGGACGCGGGCAGCAAATCGTAGTTCATGGGCTACATCCGTCTGGTGCATCCATCACGTGGAAGAATGGGCGGGGCGCCGACACAGTCCACAGGGACCAAGTCCCTCCCGTATGCGAGGAACAGATCACCGCGTTCTTGAACGCATGCGCCCCGCTGCTCGGCGCCAGCATTTCCGAACGGGAGGCCACCGGCGCGTCTACTGCTGCCGGTCATGTGTCTGGTCTTCCTGTGGCCGGGGCATCGCTGCTGCCCCACGCGAGCACGCCCCCGCAATGCTTTAAGGGTTTTCCGGTCGAGAACGAGCTCGGAGCGGGGATCACGTCGAACTGGTTCAGCGTGCTACCCACCGAGCATAAGTCCACTCTGGTGAAATCCTGCCTCGACGTGCTGGATAACCGCACCGACGACCCACGCGATGTGTGGCTCCAGGTTCTTTTCTCCGTCGCCGATGCAGAACGGCTCGGCTGCCTAAACGCTCGGCAGCTTGCGTTGGAGTGGTCGCGACGCGGGGCATCGTGGACCAGCGAAGCTGACTTCTACACGGCATGGCATTCCTTCAAGGCCAAGCCGGGCGGGATCTCTGTCGGCTCGTTACTCGCGAAGGCGGCTAATGCTGGCCTCGATCTCTCGCCCTGGCGTGATGCGGCATCGCCGAAGTCGGCGGTGATGAAGGCCGCAGAAACTGCCGTCCCGCTACCTTCCTCGCCCAAACCGCAACTAGCTGCAGCACGTGCAGGACGTGCGGTCTGCAGCGCGCAGCTTCCGATTGTTCCACCTAAGCGGCAATGGCTGCACGGCGTCGACCTAGTGCGCGGTGCCGTCTCGTTGCTTGTGGCGCCAGGGGGACGAGGCAAATCATCGTGGCTCGTGACTTTGAGTTTGGCATGTGCAGCCAATCGCCCCCTGCTTGGAAGCCACGTGTTCGGGGGGCCTCTCCGAGTTCTCCTGATCAGTGCGGAGGATCCGGTGGCGGAGGTGGCGCTTCGTATTCGGGCAGCGATGCAACACTATGGCCTGACCGACGCGGACCTTCCAGGGTTACACGTCGTCGGCGCAGATCAATGGGACATGACGCTGCTCTGCGCCGGCATCGGCGGTCCTATCCTAAACAAAGCCGGGTGGGATGGCCTCACGGCCGAGCTGCATCACGTCGAACCTGACGTTCTGATTATCGACCCACTCATCAGCGTGATGGGCGGCGCCTCGCAAAACGATAACGCGGCAGCAGCGCTCCTGATGCGCCATCTGGTCAACCTAGCTGCTAAACGGCGCATCGGGGTCATGGTCGCGCATCACGCATCCAAGGGGCGGGATCCCATGTCCGCCGAGAGTGCAATGGGGGCGGCATCTTTCATGAACCTTTCCCGGATCGGCCTCGCAATCGAACCCCTTGCCGAGAAGGATGCAGGCGACGTCGGACTGCCGCCCTGGGAGGCGCGCAACATCTTCCGCGTTGCCGGCACAAAGCACAATCTCAGCCCTGCGTCCGAGGGGGATAGATGGTGTCGCATTGTCAGCGTCGAGATTTGCAACGCTCAGCCGCCGATCTACCCGAACGGCGACAAGGTGGGCGTCGTCGAAGTATTTCATCCAGGCACTTCGGGGCCGCGGTTCTCGCCCGAGATCGTCCGCGATGCCCTACAAGCTATCAACGGCGCGACGATACCCCTCAGCCCGTCCAAACGCGCGGCTGGCCGATATGCCGTCCCGACCATCGTGCAAGCGATCGCCCCCCATCGCGGCGGACAAGTTTCCGAGATCGAAGCCGAGGCCGTCCTCGACCACCTCGTTCGGAGCGCTCTTGTCAGAGTAGACAAGGTCAAGCTCGCGCGCCCGGGCGGCCGATCCGACGAGCGCGATGGGCTCGTACTGACCCAGGCCGGTAAGGATGCTGCCCGAGGGGCGCCGGCGACCTCTAACCAACACTCCCCGCGATCCCCGCAATGTCCCGCAACGTCGATGCGGGATGACGCGGGCGGGGAGCCTCCTGGCTCCCCCGCAATGCCAGGGGGGTGTGGGGGGAATGCGGGGCGAAAGATCGCGGGAACGCCCGATCCGTCAGGCGTACCTTGCAAGAACTCTAACTCGGTGTCGCTCGCGCCTTCATTCGCCGCCCCTAAAGCAGCCCGCACGCGGGACGCTGGTCCAGCCATAGTAAACGAGCAGCCGGTCGCTTCCCCCGAGCCGGCAGTAGCGCCCGCTCAGCCGCAGGCCGCGCCCCTGGCGCCTCCGCTCGCACCCAAGCTCGAACCACCCCATGCCGGCAGTCCGCATGCGTGCCCCTCGACGCACGCCATGCCCACCGACGATAGCGACGGATTAGACATCCCGCCCTTCCTTCGACGGAATGGCAAACCAGCACCGACGTGATGATTGCGGCGGGATCCCAATACACTGCGCTCGGAAGTGCAACAGCCGGAGTAGTGGTTCCTTTATTAGGT
>JBKPOZ010000016.1:0-6191 GCA_046733355.1 Pseudomonadota bacterium
CCATCCCGCCGTACCTTCGCGTATCAGCCAAGCGGCCGCCGATTGGGCCGGTGTACGGAATAGGGTGCTGGTCGAAATGACGCCCGATGATCTGACCAAGGGCCGCGTCATCTTTCGATCTAAATGATGCTGTTTGGCGTGCAGGCCGGCCATGCGCATCACGAAGATTAAGCGAGCCGATCCGGAAGGGGGATATAAGTTGAGGCCAGAACGCAGAACGGGCGCGTTTGGAGACTTTTCGCTTTCCGCCCCGAGTATCATGGCCCGCAGCGTGCGTGGCGCAAGCACGTCGAGGAGGACGGCAGGGTATTGTGGGAGCAACTCGCCGCGCCAGATAGCCTCATTAAGGCCGCTCGAGAGGCGGTGCGACGGCTATCGTAATGCGCGCAGCTTGCTGGCTGCGCGCCGGCCGGCTCATGGAAATCGTCGATCAGCGAATCGCTAGAGCGTGCTATTGGGGAAAATGACCTTTCCTGGGCATGTCTGCTTCTAAGGTCCTTAGCCGCTCGGCTCACCACCGGGCGGCTTTTTAGTTCTCCGGTTTCGAAATGTAACCCAAGCGACGCACATCATCAGAGCGAGCAGATAAGGAGCCGCAGCCAAGTGCCGCTCTCAATCGAATTGAATATCCCGTGTCCCCACAACTCCAGCATCGGTTATCCCTGATGAACGCAGCCGAGGCGAGAGCTGCAAGTCTCAGCCGGCTTCTCACCTTTGAGAATGCGATCAACATATGTAGCCGAACGCCGGACTATGTCGACGGTATCCGGTCCATAGGAGATCAGCGCACCTTCCGTGACAAACTGCCGAATTGTGCAGCGAATGCCGCCGCCGGCGCGCGTCCTGTATGCTCGGTACGCCAGTCAGCGAATCGGGTTTTTTAGTTGCCGCAAATGTGCTGGCATCACCTATCAGTCTACTATGGGTCACCGGTGGGACCGCTCCGCCCGTCGAAATTGGGCGCTCGGCTTCGATAGGGAGCCGGTGATACCGTGCCGATCAGACCCAGAGGGATGCACCAGAAAACTTATCAGCGCGTTACCTCGCTACCCTCCGACCCGCGTCACGGACAATCGCCACTCGGTGGACGACATTGACGACAGCCTTGAGTGCCTTCGCCCGGGGTGCAGCAGCTTGTCGAGCATCCGCCGTCATTGTCGTAGTTGGTGATCGTACAAGTCTTGTTGTCGCCCTCAGCGAGGATAACGGTTCCGTCGGCGGCGCAATCGCCGCCAATCACCGTGCTCAAATCATTTAGCGATGTCCCGACCCCGGTCTCGCTCACGGTGTGATGGCCGGGGCTCACGGCCTGGGGCCCTGTGCTGCCGGAATTGATCCTTTCCTTCACGGTGACCCCATCGATCTGCAGATCGAATAGCCGATGTTGGCTTGCGTCGGGGTGTTCCAAAACTATATTCACGGTCAACTGAGTGACCGGGAGTCCCGGCGGATTCAATCGAAAGGCGCGTCCAGCACCGTTGTGGAACCCAAAACCCGTGATCTGACCTTTGTCATTGACATCATTGGCCCCCGTTAGAACCCAACCGCTGTTAGGCGGGAGCAGGGTATTGAGGTCGATCATCCCTTCCGCCTCAGTCCAGCGCCAGGCATGCTGCTGACCGTGGCAATGGCCAACCACCACCCCGTTGTTGCTGATCGCCTTCGCTACTGTGCCCAGTACGTCACATCCAGGCAAGCTGCCTAGGTCCCTCATGCCGACGCCCTCGGTCCATAGGAACGCATGCGGCTCTTCTCCGACTTGTCCGAACGAACGGCCTTTAAACTGTGGAAAATTCACGATATGGCCTCTGTCGCTTTCGCCTACGACCTGGCCGCTGTCGTTGATGCCGTAAGCTGCACTTTGAGTCCCTCCCGCGAGAGTGCCGAGGCTGATCATTCCGACGCCTTCAGTGAAGCGGAACGCTAGGCGTGTGCGAAGTCCCATCGGGCCCACGTAACCGCTCTCGCCGGCAATTTGTCCGCTCTCATTGATCGATCGTCCGCTGGAGTAGTTCCCGCCTAACGTGCCGATGTCTCGCATGCCGGCCGCCGCCGTCCAGACGAACGCGTGGGTTCCTACCGTGCTGTCGGACCACCCCGTCACTTGCCCCCGATCATTGATATCGAACGCTGCGCTGGCATCGTCGACGCCGCCAGATAACGTACCGAGGTCGATGAGGCCCGTGGCGGTGGCCACCATCGCGCGGTTGGCAAAGGCTTGACTGGAGCCAGCCACCTGACCGAATCTATTGATTCCGTTCCCAAAGCTTTGGTCGCCTGGACGGAGCACGCCAAGGTCGATCATACCGATGCCGTCGACATACCGGAACGCGCGAAAACTTTGGCCGGGCTCGTCCCAGGAGCTTCCAGTGACACTGCCCGCGGCGTTGATTGCGGTTCCCTCGCTGGTTGTTGTTCCACCAAGCGTACCGAGGTCCTCAATGGTGTAGGTGGGGCTACACGCCGCTATGGTGGGGTTCCACGCCGCTAGATGGAGCGCAATCAGAGCAGTGGATGACCATAGTCGGATCATGATTGCCTCCGGGCGGTGAGACTTTAAGCCGGGGATCCCCCAGATGACTCCCGAGCTGAGGTGAATATTTGAGCTTTTCCGACCTTCCCGCAAGATAGACGCGAGCTGCGGACGGCTGCCGGTACCTGGGGTGGTCGGAATGGTGGTCGAAGGATTGAATCGGTCATTTGCCTGGCATTTGGACGTACTCCTCCCGCCGGTTGCTGTGGAATGGATAGCGATTGAACGCCTCATGCTGGTACTGGTAGCGATTGCGGTCGTAGTTCCGCGATGATGACCTACTGGATCGTTAACCGCGACAAAAATGATGGGGATACTGGTAGTCGCCTGCTTCAAGGCCGCGACGACTGGAGTGCTGTGAGCGACGATCAGATCAGGCGCCGAGAATGCCCTCTGCGCGCCTATAGAGCAAAAAGACAGATCACTCTGGCTAAGGCGACGCGAGGACGTAAGCGGTGCCGAGCAAATACGGGTTGTTGACCTAGAACAGCGCGTTGAGCGGCTAGCTACCCCAGAGGAAATCGAGCGAGGGGTCTTGTACGACAGCTATGAGCAGTATCAGAAAGGGAAAGCAGCATGAAGCCTGATCAAGGCACGCAGACTTGGCGAACGCTGCAGCAAATGAACGAGGCGACGCATCGCCGACCAAAAAGAAAGCCGCCCAGCTGAGGCGGCTTTCGCGTATTCGTGAGTGCGACAGTTTTATCAGGCAGCCCTCTGATGCCGTCGCCACCAAGCGAGAAGGCCACCGCACGCCAGAATCAGACCGGGCAGGCCAGCACCGGCAATCGGCCCCGGGACAGCGACCGGCTCAGCGTAAATAAAATCGTCCATCACCACTAAATCCAGGAGAGAGGTTTCGCTCACGCCAGCACCGAGAGCTGCATTTCCGTTTGTTATCCTAACGTGACTTACCTCAGGCAACCCGAAATCAACTCCCAAGAAGGAAAAGGTTTCATTGCCCGATGCCGACGGCACGAAGAAGGTTCCGAGAAGCTGGTTGTTAAGTCCAAAGAACGATAGTGACGTCGTATTTGGAAGGTCCACATCACTGAAAACCGCGCCAAAGCCACTAGTTAAGGCGGCATTTGCACTACCAGGGATGAAGAAGCTCACGTCCACAATATTGGAACCTATCGCTGTAAATAGCCGTTGCGGGCTAAAAGGTTCAAAAAGCGACGGGTAGGTGGGATTGATATTGCCAAATTGCGGCGTGCCTATCGACGCGTTGGCGCTCACCTGAAAGCCTGTCCCAGGGCCAGAGAATATCACGCCACGGGGTGAGGTTACGTTGAAAAAGTTGGATGGAAGAAGGTTGGGGGCCGCAAAATTATCAGGCACACCGTCCCAGTTTATCTCTCGTCTGCCAGTTCCAAACGAACCTGCGACGTTTGGATTTAGAATGCCGAGCTCAGTTCTAAAAGCGTCCACGAATGGAGTAATTGCCGCCGCATTCTGGCCAGATCCGGAAGTAACCACTTGAGCGTTGGCTAATCCCGGGAGCAACACAGCAGCGGCAAACGCGGACATAAGCTCTCGGGTTTTTCCGCCAGGGCAGGTCCTGTACATGGAAGTCCTCCCACATCATGCCTAGTTCAGTCGTGTGTACGATCGCACCACTGTTCGCCGGAGATCGTCACCCTTAAGCTCGATCAGCTCACGGTCAGCATCCGTCTGCCGAACCATCACGTCAACTCCCAGTACGCCCGCTGGGGTGGTCCCAAGACCATCAGTGGCCTCGATTTACGAGAACGAAAGCTCTAACCGGCAGCCCGCGCTGTCCTTTACTTGCGGGTCTCTACGGTCGAGCAGACAACCGCCAACCAGGAGCGCGAACTCCAGGCCATTGCCGAGCGAATGGGCTGGGAGATCGTCAAAGTCTACAAGGATCATGGCATTTCAGGAGCTAAGCGAGAGAAGCGCCCTCAGTTCGATGCGCTGTGCCGGGATGCCACCAAGCGGCAGTTTGACGTGGTGATTTGGTCTGTGGATCGGCTCGGCCGAAGCCTGCAGGACTTGGTGAGATTCCTGTCCGAGCTCCATGCATTGCGGATTGATCTATTCCTGCATCAGCAGGGCCTCGACACGACCACGCCGGCGGGCACGGCGTTATTCCAGATGATGGGAGTGTTCGCCGAGTTTGAAAGGAGCATGATTCAGGAACGAGTCCGTGCCGGCCTTAGGAGGGCCAAGAGCGAGGGGATACGGGTCGGTCGGCCACCCATAGCGCGCGAGCTTGAAGAACGAAGTCCGCAAGGCTTTGAACGAGCCTGGACGCACTGAGGGCGTACGGAAGATTGCCAAGCGCTTTGGGATCAGCGTGCCTACGGTGCAGAAGATCAGCCGCCCTTTCGAGGACGCAAACGTCGCCGCCTGAGGGCGGTCAGACGACCCGCGTGACTGGGCACCGTCAAGCTAACCGTCCTATACGTTATGCGAGTGCGGTGCCCGGCAGGCGAAGCCTGTTCCATTTGCCAAAAAAGTCGAATGAGAGGGCAGCGGGAAACTGAATAAATTCCTTGCCGGCTGGTCCTAATACGTCGCGATCTGGTCCCAAGGCTGGAATCCAATTGTATTTGGTCCTAGCCCTGCGGACCGTCATCTCGCAGTTGAGATCAAATTGCAGCCGCGTGAGAGGAGGGAGAATTATGAAATCGAAGTCAAGCCTTTCGCTCGCCATTTCCGTCGCCACGACAATCGCGCTTGCAGGCTTTGCTCAGCCAGCTCACGCGGTCAGTACCTACACGGATCTAACGACCTGGAAGACCGCTGTTGGATCGTCGTCTGAGACGACCACCTTTGGAACAACCTTTTTGACTATTACCGCATTCTCTCTCACCGGCGGGCCAACTATTACGGGCGACCCAGTCGAATCTGTCAGGTCGGCGATGGATGGGCCACTTGGTGTTGCGGATATACCGGCCAGGTTCTTTGGGCCCAGGGAGCCCAAACGTATTCTGCTACTTTGGGCAGCGATGTTGGCGGACTTGGTTTCTTCGTCGAACCCAACGTATTCGACACCTTTAATATTACGCTGGTTCTGAGTGACGGGTCGTCGGTGAGCCAAGCTGTTAACGGCAATGGCGGTGCCCAGTTTTTTGGCTGGTCCTATACCGGGATTACCGGTTTCCAAGTGAATGGTGGTGGCGACGATTTCGCTATCGGCGATTTCTTCACGGCGACCGCCGTCCCCGGTCCCATCGCCGGTGCTGGCCTGCCCGGCCTAATCGCAGCGTGCGGTGGCCTTCTCGTCTGGTGGCGACGGCGGCAGGCACGCGGAACATGAGTACACATTCCAAGCACGCCCTCAGGAAGGAGCGTAAACAGATGAGCAAGAGGATAATCGGGCTGCTGTTTGCGATGGCGTTCAGCTTGGGAGCTGCGAACGCCGACGACATATTCGTGGTCTCGGGAACTTATCCGTCTAACGGCACCTTTTCTGGTACTCTCAACATTGATGTAACTGCGGGGAAAATAACGGCGGCGGATATCACGGTTTCCGGCTTCGGAGAGTTCAACGTGTTAATAGGTTCGGCACCTTGTTGCCCAACCCTCTTCCTCGAATGGGATTTGATTGTACATAATACTGTTGGTGACGAGACACTTCTTGCATTCACTACGCCCCAAGTGCCGCCTCCTGCGTCACTTGTTGGATTCG
>JBKPOZ010000017.1:0-95721 GCA_046733355.1 Pseudomonadota bacterium
GTGAAATGAAGTTGACCAGTCGGCAAGAGAACGGCTCCGTCCAAGTAGCACCAGCAGTGCAGGAGTAGCGCGCGTGCGAGATCACCCCCGTATCCCGAAACAGCATGCGCCGACAACCACCGTCGCAACGCTCAAGCGCTCGACCTGCTCCGGTCGGTGTAGACGCTCTTCCGACCTCTTCGTCCTGCTGTGCTAATGTTGTTTAATAATGCCAAAAACTCTCAGTAGAACTGCACGAACAACGGGACGTGGATGAAGGTGAAGGCTGTCGTCCTCCAGACGCAGGAAGGTGGCTTTTGGATGAAATGAAATCGGCCCGGGTTTTGAGCGAGTTCGTTCCAAGTGATCCCGCATTTCGGGCCCGTATCCAGGCGAGCTTTGCCAAACAAGGGCTGATGAGCTCCTTGGGCGCATCTCTCGTGCACGTCGCCCCAGGGATGGTCGAGATCGTGCTTCCAGCAAGTCGGACCGTCTCGCAACAGCATGGGTTTATTCATGCTGGTGCACTCGCCGCGATAGCGGACACCGCCGCTGGTTACGCGGCGCTTAGCCTCATGCCTCCCGGGGTAGGCGTGCTCACGACGGAGTTTAAAATCAATCTCGAGGCACCGGCGAAGGGCAACGCTGTCAGAGCGCGAGGACGCGTGGTGAAAGCGGGCCGAACCCTGACCCTGGCGCAAACCGAAGTGGTTGCTGAAACCGCGGCTGGCGAAAAGCTCGTGGCGCTTCTCACTGCGACCCTTATGGTCATTGAGGGCCGCGAAGGCATCGCCGACTGACTTGCAACCGAACGGTTCCCGAAACGGACAGGCTACTTTCCATGTACCATTCATGTGACATGGACGCGCGGGCACGCGGCGATATATGACGAAAAAGCATTCATTAAATGGCGCTGCGCGGAAGCAGTAATTTCACCCCATTTTGCTCGGAACGGCCAATGAGAAAACCCGCCAACGCATTGACGTGGCGGGCTTTATTTGGTTGCGGGGGTAGGATTTGAACCTACGACCTTCAGGTTATGAGCCTGACGAGCTACCGGGCTGCTCCACCCCGCGTTAAAATGGTGCGGATTGCAAGACTGCGGCCGCAGTCTCGCGCTAATCTTATCTAGCAATGGCGCTCAGGGTTGAAAAGGTCGCCTGCGCGCCTAAGCTTTGTACGCGGCATAATGTGGTTTCCATGGACAGGACGGTCGCCCAGAGCTTCGGCGTCAACTGGACGGCCGCCGGGGCGTTGCAGCGCATCGCGCGCAACAGCCTTGCGGAAGCGCGCACCGCGATCTCCGACCCCGACACGCCCGACAACGAGGCCGTGCACGATTTCCGGCGCGCGATGAAGCGCTGGCGCGCGCTCCTGCGCCTGATCGGACCGCTGGTGGGCGCTGACGCGCGCACGTTGCGTGACGAGGCACGCGATCTCGCCCGCGCGCTTGCCGGCGCCCGCGATCCGCAATCGGCACTCGATGCGCTTGCCGACATCGAGAAGCACGGCTCGCCGCTTTCCGCTCGCTCCATGGCGCGGCTGCGCGAGCGCGTGCAGGAGATCAGGCGGCAGGCGGAAACCAGGCTTGATGCCGATTTGCGCCGCAGGTTCGGCGCTGCGCTCGACCGGGCAGGCACGGCGCTCGAGCTGTGGCCGCTCGACGCGATCACGTCGGCCGAGCTCGCGCATCAGCTCGCGCGCGGCTATGGCCGCGCACGGTCGCTGGTTCCCGTCGATTGGCAGGCAGCCAGCGCCGAAGAGCTGCACGAGTTGCGCAAGCGCGTGGTGATCCATCGTTATCAGATCGAAATCGCCGAGGAGTTTTGGCCGCGATTCGTAAAGATGTGGGCGGGCGAGACGCAGCGGCTGCGCGAACGCCTCGGCAAGCACCAGGACCTGCTCGTGCTCGGAAATCTCACCGGGCCGCACCAGCCGCTCGCGCGGTGGCGCTCGCGGCTGCTGCCGGCGGTCAGGGAGAGGCAGACGGCGCATGTCGCCGCCGCGGCGCGCCTGGCCGCACGCCTCTTTTACGAGAAGCCGAGGAATTTCGAGCGGCGGCTCATTGCACTGTCGGCGACGGAGGGCCCGGACCACGCGGATCAGGATGCGGGGCACAAATTGCACTGAGCCAGCGCGCGCATGTTTGATCGTTTCGCTTTCGCTCAACCCATCCTGCAGGCCTGAAGGTCGAGCAAAAAGAAAGCCCCGCCGAATACGCGCGGGGCTTTAGTTCAGGGAGGTCGTTCCGGTACGCTGAACGACTGCCCTCTCCAGTCTGCGGGTAACCATGTCCGTAATATGACCGCGGTTGGTGTGGTACCCGACACTCCAAATCGGCCGTTAACATTAAGCGTCGCTTATCGCTGCGCGGCGCCGTCGAGTCTTCCGAGTCCTCGATCGGATTCAGAGTTCGGAAGCAGTTGGCCGCATAAGAGCAGCCTGCGGAGGAATGCATGCTCGCCGGCCGGTGGGACAAGCGCAGAAAGAAGCGCAAACCGAAGCATCAACCGGCATGGATCAGCTGCGGCGCGCAACGACGGCCGATTCCCTGCATCCTGTGCGATATTTCTTCGGAAGGCGCGCGCGGTCCGGCGTGGACAGGCGCGCCGGCGCAGACCGCAGGTCAAACCGGCAGGCGCACGTATCCGAACGCGCCTGACCGATTTAGCTCCGGCCTCGCACGCGGGTTGAGCGAGAGCCAATCCACCGCAATCTGACCCGACCCGAGGCGATGGGGTTCGCTGCGCTCACCCCATCCTATGCGCGCGCTCTCTTGCAGGTGCGTCGGGCGCGGCTATATCCAGCGGCGACATCCCTTCAATATCCGAGCGCGCGGCATGACGACGCAAGCCGAAACCGTTGCCGAAACCCAC
Source organism: Pseudomonadota bacterium (assembly GCA_046733355.1). Classification (GTDB taxonomy): domain Bacteria; phylum Pseudomonadota; class Alphaproteobacteria; order Rhizobiales; family Xanthobacteraceae; genus VAZQ01. Next base: position 2,856 of record JBKPOZ010000017.1, read on the forward strand.
CCGTTCCAGGCGGAAGTGGCCGAGTTGCTGCACCTGATGGTGCATGCTGTCTATTCCGAAACCGACGTTTTTCTGCGCGAGCTGATCTCCAACGCGTCCGACGCCTGCGACAAGCTGCGCTACGAGGCGATCGGCCATCCCGAGCTCATGGAAACGGGGGGCGCCCTCGCCATCCGGATCAATGCCGACAAGGAGGCGGGCACGCTGACGATCAGCGATACCGGGATCGGCATGGACCGCGAAGAACTGATCCGCGACCTGGGAACGGTGGCGCGTTCGGGCACGCGCGCCTTCATCGGCCGGCTGGCGCAGGCGCAGGACGGCTCGGGACTGATCGGCCAGTTCGGCGTCGGCTTCTATTCCGCCTTCATGGTCGCCGACCGCATCGAAGTGATCAGCCGGCGCGCAGGCAGCGGCGAGGTCTGGGTGTGGCGCGCCTCGGGAGGCACCCAGTTCGAGATCGTACCCGCGAACGAGGAGCAGGCCGCCGGTGTTCTCCGCGGCACCGAGGTCGCACTGCATCTGAAAGAGGATGCGAAGAAATATCTCGAGATCTACGACCTCGAGCGCATTGTGCGTACCTATTCCGATCACATCCTGTTTCCCATCGAGCTTGTGCCGAAGGAAGGCGAGCCGCGCCAGATCAACAAGGCGAGTGCGCTATGGCAGCGGCCCAAATCCGAGCTCAAGCCCGAGGATTACAAGGAGGCCTACCGGACCATCGCGGGCGGGCTAGACGAGCCGGCGCTGACGGTTCATTACCGGGCAGAAGGCCGCCAGTCCTATGCGGTGCTCCTGTTTGCACCGTCGCGCGAGCCGTTCGATCTCTACGATCCCGCGCGCAGGAGCCACATCAAGCTTTATGTGCGGCGCGTTTACATAACCAGCGATGCGGAGCTCCTGCCCTCCTACCTGCGCTTCATGCGCGGGATCGTCGACAGCGAGGACATGCCGCTCAACATTTCGCGCGAGATGCTGCAGAACAACCCGCAGGTGACGCAAATCAGAAAGGCGCTCACCGGCCGCGTACTCACGGAGCTCGAAAATCTCGCTGCCAACGAGCCGGAAACGTATGCCAAGGTATGGACCGCATTCGGCAAGGTGCTCAAGGAAGGCATCTACGAGGATTACGAGCGGCGCAACCAGCTGCTCGCGCTTGCGCGCTTTGCGACCACAACGAGTGAAACGCCGCGATCACTCAAGCAGTATGTGGCAGATCTCAAGCCCAACCAGACCGAGATCTACTATCTAGTCGGGGACAGTGCCGAGCGGCTCAAGGCCAACCCGAAGCTCGAAGCCGCGCGCGCGCGCGGCATCGAGGTGCTGTTGCTGACCGATCCGGTCGATGCGCTGTGGACCTCGATGCCGGCCGATTTCGAGGGCAAGCCGCTCAAGTCGCTCAGCCAGGGTGAGGTCGATTTCACCCTGGTGCCGCTGCAGGAAAAAGAAACAAAGCAGGAAGAGCCGGCCGCGAACACGGCAGCGGTGGACGACGCCAGCTTGCTTGCGGCGGTGAAAACTGCGCTCGGCGATCGCGTTTCCGACGTGCGCGCCTCGCAGCGGCTGACCGACAGCCCCGCCTGTCTGGTTGCCACGGGCGGCGGCTTTGACCGCGAGCTCACGCGGCTCCTTGCCCGACAAAATCGCGGCGGGCTGGCGAAGCCAATCCTCGAGCTGAACATGAAGCATGCCATCGTCAGGGCGATTGGCCGCGCCAAGGAGGCGGCACGGGACAACGACGTGGCCGATCTCGCCGAGCTGCTGTTCGATCAGGCGCGAATCCTCGACGGCGAGGTGCCGGACGATCCTGCTGCCTTTGCGGGCCGGGTGAACCGGCTCATCGTGCGCGGTCTGACTGCAGCGCTATAAGCCGTCATTCCGGCCGAGGGCCGAAGGGCCGAGAGCCGGAATCCATAACCCCGGGCCTGTGGTTATGGATTCCGGGCTCGCCGCTTTCGCGGCGCCCCGGAATGACGCCGAGGGACTTCTAAACAATGCGCGTGTTGGTCGTCGGGGTCACGGGGCTGATCGGGTCGGCAGTTGCGGCCCGTCTCGCAACACTGGGCCATGCCGTCGTTGGGGCGAGCCGCCGTCGGCCACGGGCCGGTCTCATTTGCATGCAGCACGTATCGATTGATGTGGCGCGCGCGGTGGATGCTTCCGACTGGGTGCCGCATCTCGACGGCATCGAAGCGGTCGTAAACTGCGCCGGCGTCTTTCAGGATAGCCCCGGCGACTCCACCGAAGGCGTGCATGCCCGCGGAGCGGCAGCCCTGTTTGAAGCGTGTGCGCGCGCGGGCGTGCGGCGGGTGGTGCACATTTCCGCTGTCGGGGTCGACCGTGATCCGCGCACGCCTTTCGCACGGAGCAAGCTTGCCGGTGATCGGGCGCTCATCGCTCTCGATTTCGACTGGGTGATTCTGCGCCCCTCTGTCGTGATCGGCAGGAACGCGTATGGGGGCAGCGCGCTCGTGCGCGGGCTCGCGGCACTGCCGGTGAGACCTGTTGTGCCGGACACGGGTGAGCTTCAGGTCGTACACGTCGACGATCTCGTCAAAACTGTCGTGTTCTTTCTTACGCCCGGCGCACCGGCGCGGCAGGTCATCGAACTGGTGGGGCCGCGACGCTGGGCATTCGATGAGCTCATCGGTCTGTTCCGCAAGTGGTTGGGCTACCCGCCGGCGCGCGTGTTGCGGCTCCCGCGCTTTGCGTCCGGCGCGCTGTTCCTGCTCGGAGATTTTGCGGGACTGCTGGGCTGGCGCCCTCCCCTGCGCGGCACTGCACGCATCGAAATCATGCGCGGCGCGATCGGAGATGCCCGGACATGGCAAGGGCTCACTGGAATACGGCCGCAGGATGTGGAGCGCGCGCTCGCGGCCGAGTCGGCGAGCGTGCAGGAGCGCTGGTTCGCGCGCCTCTATCTGCTCAAGGCGCTTATCTTCGCCGTGCTTTCGCTGTTCTGGATCGGCACCGGAGTGATCGCGCTCGGCCCCGGATTTCAGATCGGAAAAGAGCTGATGCATGAGGTCGGCGCCGCCGAGCTTGCAGGCCCGTGCGTCATTGCCGGAGCGCTTGCGGATATCCTCATCGGCATCGGCATTGCGATACGGCCGCTCGCGCGCATGGCTCTCTACGGGGCGCTCGCGATCTCGTTGTTCTATGCGGTGACCGGAACCGTCCTGGTTCCGCGCCTGTGGGCCGATCCGCTCGGACCCATGCTGAAAATCTCGCCCATCATCGCGCTCAATCTCGTGGCGCTTGCGATCCTGGACGACCGTTGACCCTCTATTTTGCCCTCAAATTTCTGCACGTGATCGGCGCCGCCGTCCTGCTCGGCACCGGAGCGGGCATCGCTTTCTTCATGCTCATGGCGCATCTTGCCGGCAAGCCTACGCTCATCGCCGCGGTCGCCCGCATTGTGGTGATTGCGGACTTCCTGTTCACGGCTACGGCGGTCGTGGCACAGCCAATCACCGGCGTGCTGCTCGCGCACACCATCGGCTATTCGCTGTGGGAGGGCTGGATCGTCCTGTCCATCGCGCTCTATCTATTGACGGGAGCGTTCTGGCTGCCCGTGGTCTGGATGCAGATGCGCATGGGCGATCTCGCCGCACAAGCCGCGCGTAACGCAGCTCCCTTGCCGCACATGTATCATCGGCTGTTCTGGACCTGGTTCGCGTTCGGTTTCCCCGCCTTTGGCTCGGTCGTGGCGATTTTCTGGCTGATGATCGCGCGGCCGAGGATCGCACTCCCCTGGCTCACATGACGAACCGTCCCGGTCCCGTTCTCGTCTATTGCAATACGAAAACAGACCTGGAAAAGCTCAGGCGCATTTTGTCGGCCGCGCTGCCGCAGGCCACAATTCATTTCGCCGCGTCCGACGAGGAGGCGGCGCCCTGCTTGCCTGATACGCAAGTTCTCTATGGCTGGGGCTTTTCCCGCGAGCTGTTGCACGCGATGCCTAATCTGCGGTGGGTGCAGAAAATGGGTGCCGGCGTTGACGACATAATTGGCGCCTGGCCATTGCGCGGCGATGTCATTCTCACCCGGACCGACGGCCGGCTGATCGCCAGGCGCATGGTCGAATATGTGATTGGCGCCATTCTCGAGAGGACCGCCGGATTTTCGCAAGGACGCGAACAGCAGAAGCACAGGGTGTGGAACCGCTATCAACCACAGACAATCGCCGATCTGACGATCGGCGTGGCAGGACTTGGTGAAATCGGCAGCGAAATCGCACGCGCTTTACAATTCCTGGATGCTCGCGTGATCGGCTGGCGACGTTCACAAACCGCTTGTGGCACCATCGCGGAGGTCTATGCAGGCATCGAGCGCCTGTCCGCCTTTGTCGAGGGGTGCGACGTTCTCGTGCTGGTCCTGCCGCTCACGAAGCTAACAAGACGAATCTTTGACCTGAATATCCTGCAGCGGCTCAGAACGCAGGCGCATCTGATCAATGTCGGACGCGGCGGCGTGCTCGACGAGCAGGCGCTGCTTGCGGCGATCGACAGCGGGCGCGTTGGCCATGCCACCCTCGACGTATTCGAGAGCGAGCCGTTGCCGAAGCAGCATCCGTTCTGGAGCAACGAACGCATCACCATCACGCCGCATGTTTGCGGGCCGCTGTTGCCGGAAGACGTGGCGCCGCATTTTATCGAGAACTACGCCGCCTTTGCCGACGGCCGCCCCTTGCGCAACGTGATCGATGTGAAGCGCCAGTATTGAGTGAGATGCGCGCATCAGGCGGCAAGCTCAGCCGTGTTCCCTCTCCCACAGAGAGAGGGTTAGGGTGAGGGGTTTAGGGCCTCTCCGTTTTGACCCCCTCACCCCAACCCTCTCCCCGCCGGGGAGGGGGAGCGCACCGCGTTATATCTCACGACGCAGGGCCTGGCGGTCGATCTTGCCGGTGCCGGTCTTGGGCAGGTCGGCGACGAACTCCACGATGCGCGGATACTTGTAGGGAAGAAGCTTCTGCTTCACATAGTCCTGCAGCATGGCCTTGGTGCGCTCGGCATCGAAGGCCTGCTCGTTCATCACGACGAAAGCCTTGAGTGTCGTGCGGCGGTCGGGGAGCTCGAGCGCGAGCACGGCGCATTCGCGCACGTTGGGGTGATCGGCCAGGCACAGCTCCACCTCAAGCGGAAAAACCCACTGGCCCGAAATCTTGACGAGATCGTCGGCGCGACCATGAAAAAAATAAAAGCCCTCCGCGTCGCGCACAAAGCGATCGCCTGTATAGATCCAGCCACCCTCGCGGATGCTTTCGGCGGTCTGCTCAGGACGGTTCCAGTATAGCGGCGTGCTGGAATGGCCGCGCACCCACAGAATCCCTTCGTCCCCTTCGACGACGTCCCTTCCCTCCCGATCCCGTAACCCGAGCTCGTAACCGGGCACACGCATGCCGGCAGAGCCCAGCTTCTTGCGCAGCGGGGTGTTGGACAAATAGATGTGCAGTACCTCGGTTGAGCCGAGGCCTTCCACCACCTCAAGCCCGCTCAGCGTCTTCCAGGCGTTGAACACTTCGGCCGAGAGAATTTCAGCGGCGGAGACTGCAAGGCGCAGCGAGGAGAAATCCACGCCGTTCGCTTCGCGCGCTTTGGTCAGTGCCGAGTACAGCGTCGGCAGCGCAAAAAAAACAGTCGGCCGATATTTGGCGATCGCCTCGAAAATCGCCGCTGGCCTGGGCTGGCCGGGCAGCAGCAAGGAGGCCGCCCCGGCACAGAAAGGGAAGGTGATGGAATTGCCGAACCCATAGGCGAAGAAAATTTTCGGCACCGAGAAGCAGAGATCGTCAGATGTGAGCCGCAGGATCCTCCGTGCATAGGCGAGATCCGTATAGGCCATGTCGTGCTGCAGGTGCACGATGCCCTTGGGTCTGCCGGTCGAGCCCGACGAATACATCCAGAATGCCATCTCGTCGCGATGCGTGTCCGCTGGCGCGAGCGTCGACGGGAATGCCGGCAGCCATGATGTGGCGCCAATCGTGCGCACGGATGAAGCTTTGCTCGAATTGCCATTCACGACGATCAGGGTCTTGAGTTGCGTGTTGCTGCACGCTGCCGCGTTGAATCTGTCGACGCAGTCAGCTTCCGCGAGCGCAACCGTCGCGCCGGAATCCGCGAGATAGAACTGCAGAAGATCGGGCGGAGTGAGCAGATTGATGAGGAGCGGGACCAGCCCTACCCGCACCGCGCCGAAGAAGGCGGCCGGGTAGACAGGCGTATCATCGAGAAAGAAGACGATGCGATCGCCGCGGCGAAGGTCAAGCGAGAGAAATGCATTACCCCAGCGCTCCGCCGCCTCGCACAGCTGAGCATAGGTCAGCTGCCCGAGCGGGCCGGTGACCGCCAGGCGCCCGCCGCGGCCTTCCTTGATATTGCGGAAAAGAATGTCGCTCGCATTGTAATGCTCGGGAATGTCGAAGCCGATCTCGCGCGCACCGGGCGCATCTAAGGGCACCGGGTCCTGGATGGCGCCAGTGGCGCTTGTCCTCGTCATCTCTGCGCTGCCACGACGTCTCTTTGCGCGTGCGAGCGCGCAGCATCGAGGCGCGCCATGAACTCGGGCGACATGGCGCGCAGCCGCGCGTCATCCACGCGTCCGGAGCGCGTGATGTAGCTGTAGGCAAAGTCAATCGGCGAAAGCTGCATATGCGCGGCAAATTGCTCGTACCACTCCGCACTCTCGCGAGCCGCCGCAACGAGCCTCTTCACAATGGGGCGCCGCTCGGCCTCGTAGCGGGCGAGCGCGCGGGCGATTTCGTCCTCCGCCTCCAGTGCGTTGGCGAGCGCGATGGCGTCTTCCATTGCGAGGCGTGTGCCCGAGCCGATGGAAAAATGCGCCGTGTGCAGCGCATCCCCCAGGAGCACGAGGTTGCGGAAATGCCAGCGCTCGTTCCACAGCCAGGGGAAGTTGCGCCACACCGATTTGTTGGAGATGAGCGGATGACCGTCCAGCGTGCGCGCGAAGATGCGCTCGCAATCATCCCGGCATTCCCCGGCGCTTTTTTGATCGAAACCGCCGCGCAGCCAGGTTTCGCGATTGCATTCTATAAGAAAGGTGCTCAATGCCGGCGCGTAGCGATAATGATGCGCGGTGAAAGCACCGTATTCGCTTTCAACGAAGGTCTGCGTCAGCGTCTCAAAACGCCTGCTGGTGCCATACCAGACGAATTTGTTGTCACCGTAATGCAAAGACGTGTTGAAGTCGCCTTCGAACGTCCGGCGCACTATTGAGTTCACACCGTCGGCGCCCACGATCAGATCGGCGGCGGCCAGTTCGTCGAGCGATTGGATGCCGCGCGCAAATGTCAGCTCGCATCCGGCCGAGCGCGCTCGCGCTGCGAGGAGCTCAAGCAGCTGCAGACGACCGATGGCGGAAAAGCCGACCCCGTCGATCACGACCTGCTCGCCCTTGAGCTCGATTGTCATATTGCGCCACTGCTGCATGAGCGGAGCAATGGCATCGGCCGTCTCGGGATCATCGGCGCGGAGAAACTCGAAGGCGCGGTCCGAAAAAACGACGCCGAAGCCCCAGGTCGCGCCGGCGGGATTCTGCTCGAACACCTGAATGTGCGAGCGCGGATGCCGCGACTTCCACACATAGGCGAAATAGAGCCCTGCCGGCCCTCCGCCGATAACCGCAATGCGCGGCCGCTGGAGCGCGGTCATCTGCCGACGCGCTCGGTCAAGTTCCCTCTCCCATAGGGAGAGGGTTAGGGTGAGGGGCCAAAGCGTTCGTATTGCCCCCCTCACCCCAACCCTCTCCCCGCTGGGGAGAGGGAGCGCGCCGGAGCTTGCCGCCCCTGCTCACACCGGCAGGGTCGAGAGGTTGTGGCGCAATGGCATGTTGGCCATGAGCTCCTCCTTCGGGATGCGCTTTTTCACTTCGTATTTTCCGTCCTCCACCCGGCTGATGTAGCAGTCGATGATGCCGGCGTGGTCTTCCTTGCGGATGATCTTGTCGCCTTGTGGATGCGCGAGCGAGTTCTTCATGTGCATGCCTTCGAGTGCCTGGATCGCGGCTTCGATATCCTTGCGCGTCTTGTAGCCCGCGGTCTCGATTGCCTGCTTGATGGCAAAAATATCCTCCCACGCCTGCCACCCGTGGCTCTTGTCCATCACGCGGGTGCCGCCGATCTCGCGTGCATAGACGTCATCGATGCCGAGGCGACGATTGAACTCCTTATGATATTCGTCATTCTTGTGCGTCACCATGCGCGGGAAGTTCTCGAAGAAATAAACTCCTTCCGCCGCACCCTGGATATCGCCAGGGTCGATCGATTCGAGACTAGCGGACGACGAGAACATTTTCGCCTTCTTGTCGAGGCCCATGCTCTTTGCCTGCGTGTAGAACGCAACCGACAGCGAGCCGATGAAGGCGGGCAGCACCGCCTGCGTATCGGCGGGGATCTGCGCGAGGTAAGGCACGAAATCCTTGGTATCGAGCGGCACCGGAATGCTGATCAGCACTTTGCCGCCGGCCCGCTCGATGTAATGCTTTGATTCCTGATTGGTGCTCTGTCCCCAGGCGTAGTCGGCGTAGATGATGGTCCAGAGCTTGCCGAGATTTTCCACGCACCACGGCATGCTGGCGGCCGAGATGGAGTAGGTGTCGGTGCCGGTGCGGAAGGAAAAGCGAGTGCCTTTCGAGCCGGTCACCTCGGTAGCCTCGCCGGTCGAGAAGTACGGCGTCTTCAGCTCGGTCGCGATCGGCAGCGCTGCCAGCATGACGCCGGAATGCACCGAGCCGACGATGAACTCGGCATTCCCCCGCTGAATGAGATTGCGCAGCTTGCGGGCGCCGGGGGCGGGGTTCGATTCGGTATCCTCGGTTACGAGCTCCACCTTGCGGCCGGCAATGCCGCCCCCCTGGTTTATCAGCTCGACGGCAGCCTTCGCCGCCTTGTCGTGCCAGTAGCCCCACGACGAGATCACGCCGGTGAGATCGCAGTGATGCCCGATCACGATCGGCCCGGAAGCCTGCGCAAAAAGGTCGCGGGTGATGGTGAGGCTCGCAGCAGAAGCAAGCGCGCCGCCTGCGAGCGCCGTCTCGAGGAAGCTGCGGCGGCTGATCCTGGTAGGTGCCATGGTGTTCTCCTTCCGAGTTCAGTGAACTTTTTGGGAAACGCCGAGATAGCGATGCACGATCTCCGGTTGCGATTTCAGCTCGTGCGAGGTGCCGCTGTAGACGATGGTCCCTTTCTCCATCAGAAACACGCGCGGGCAGAGCTTGAGCGCGGTATCCACGTTCTGCTCAACCAGGAGGATCGACACGCCGCTCTGGTTGATGCGATGAATCTCGCGCCTGATCTGGGAGACGAGCCGCGGCATGATGCCTTCCGTGGGCTCGTCAAGAATGATGAGCTTCGGCTGCATCATCAGGCAGCGCGCAATGGCGAGCATCTGCTGCTCGCCGCCCGAAAGCGTATCTGCCGATTGCGATGCGCGCTCCTGCAGACGCGGAAAGCATGCGAACACGTATTTCTCGCGCCCCGGATCGCGCCTGCGCGGCAGCCCGATGCAGAGGTTCTCCATAACGGTGAGGTTGGGAAATATGCCGCGGCCCTGCGGCACGTAACCGATACCGCGGCGCGGGATTTCGTGCGGCGCGCAGCGCGCGAGATCGAAGCCCTCGAACGCGACGCTGCCGCGACTGCGCGTGGCCAATCCCATGATGGCGCGCAGGGTCGTGGTCTTGCCCACCCCGTTGCGGCCGAGCAGGGCCGCGCATTCCCCCTGCGCCACTTCCAGGCTTACACCCTGCAGAATGTGCAACTTTCCGATATGCACGTGCACGTCTTCAAGCCTAAGCATGCAACGCTTCCTCGACGTAATCCTCGTCCTCCTCGCGGCCCAGATAGGCCTCGCGCACGCGCTCATCGGCGGCAATCGCCTCAGGCCCGCCGGAGGCCAGAATAGCGCCCTGTGCCATCACCGTAATGTCGCGCGCAATCTCAAAGACGACGTCCATATCGTGCTCAATGATGATCACGTCGATGGAGCGAGCGAGCTCGCGAATCTTCGCCACCGCGCGCTCGGTCTCGGCAGGGCTCATGCCGCAGGTCGGCTCGTCGAGGAGGAGGAGACGCGGCTCGGAAATGAGCGCCATTCCGATCTCAAGGAGCGCCACATCGCCGTGGGATAACGTGCCGGCTTGCCGGCCGGCAAGAGATGCAAGCCCGATCTGTTGCAGAACCTCGTCGACTTTGGCGCGCGTCGTGCGGTCCCGGGCGGCGGGCCGAAACGGATCGAGAAAGCGCTGCGCAGCGTGCCGCGTGACCCACAAATTCTCGGCGACCGAGAGTTGGGGAAAAACGCTCTTGATCTGCAGCGTGCGCTTGATTCCGAGACGGCTGATCTCATGCGGCGGCAGGTTGGTGATGTCGCGACCCATAAAGGTCACGCGCCCGCTGTCCGCGCCGAGCATGCCGGAGATCAGATTGAAGAAGGTGGTCTTACCGGCCCCGTTTGGACCGATAATGGCGTGCGGTCGCCCGCCCGCGAGCTCGAAAGTCAGGTTGTCGACGGCGGTGAGCCCACCGAAGCGTTTCGTCAGCTGCGCGCAGTGCAAAACCGGCTCGCTCATGATTGCGTCCGCAGCTTGGCTTCAAGCGAAGGTGAGGCCTCGGTCAGGCGGAGGAGCCATTCGTGCCACAGGCCCACAATGCCTTTGGGCGCAAACATCACGACCAGGATGGCAACCAGTCCCACGATCAGAGCGTGATGTTCCCAATGCGTGGACACGATCTCGCGCACGGTTATAAAGATGGCGGTTCCGACGAGCGGCCCGAAGAGGGTTCCGGCGCCGCCAACGATCGACCATACCACGGCCTCGCCCGAGACCTCATAGAACATGTAGCTCGCCGACGCATAGCGCCCGAAAAACGCAAACAGGGCGCCCGCAACCCCGGCAAGAAATCCGGCGAGCACGAAGGCGATCAGACGGAGCACATAGACGTTGAGCCCGATCAGCCGCGCGCGCACCTCGTTGTCGCGAATGGCGAGGAAGGCCCTGCCGAGCGGACTGTGGATCAACCGATGCATGAGCCAGAAGCAAAGCGCGACCGCTCCCAGAATGAAGAAATACTGAAAAGTCGAGTCGGTGAAGCTCAGCCGCGTGGCGCCGAGCGCAACGGTCGGCGGCAGCGCGAAGTTAACGCCATCGTCGCCGCCGGTGAGCCATTTGTTGGTGAGCGCCAGAAAATAGAAGATCAGCGAGAACACGACGGTGATGATCGCGAAATAATGCCAGGTCAGGCGCACCGCGAATACGCCGGTCACGAGCGCCATGGCCATCGCCGCAGCAATGCCGAGCGCAAATGCCGGCCAGAAGGAGAGCCCGAAATCGGCAACACCAATGGCGACGCCATACATGCCGAAGCCGAAATAGAGCGCCTGGCCGAATGACAGGAGGCCGACATAGCCGAACAGCAGGTTCACGCTCGCGGCAAAAAGCGACCAGATCAGGATTTCCGCAATCACGCTCACCCAGAAGTCGTTGATCAGAGCGGGCACAGTCCAGGGCACCGAAACGAGAGCAGCGGCCACGAGCACGAGCACGCACCGCTCGATCACCGCGGCGCGGCTCACCGTGTGAGCCCCTTGAACAGGCCCTGCGGGCGCAACAGCAGGACGGCGCTCATCAGCACGAGCGAGGCAATGCGAGCCACCGTGGGGTCGGCCACACTCTGGATCACGCCTTCCATGAACGCGAGCAGCACGGCGGCCGCGGCGGTGCCCGGCAGGTTGCCCAGGCCGCCGATGATCACCGCCATGAAACAGAACGGCAGGATGTCGACGCCACCGCGAAAATCGACGGTGGTGATGGGCGCCGCCACCACGCCGCCCAGCGCAGCGAGCGCAAATCCGAGCGCGAAGGTGAGCACGTAGACGCGTTGCGCCGGAATCCCCATGGCGACCGCCGTGTCGCGGTCATGGCGCACGGCGCGCATCCAGGTGCCGAGCTGGGTGTGGTGCAGAAAAACGAAAAAGGCGGCAATGGCGACGATCGCCACCGCCGCAGCAAAAAGTCGATAGAGCTCATAGTCGATGCCGAACAGGCGAAGAGTGGTCGCAATCGGCGGCAGGATGCGTTGCGGCGTGGGTCCGAAGGTGATCCGCACGCTTTCCTGGAGAATGAGGGAGAGGCCGAAGGTCGCCACGATCGAGAGCGCCGCCACGTTGCGGATCGGCGCAATCACGATGCGCTGAATGAGCGCGCCGAGGAGGAAGCCGACGAGGGGCGCCACCAGGAAGGCCAGCCAGAAATTTCCCGTCGACTGCAGGGTCGCCCAGGCGAGCACGGTTCCGACCATGAAAAAGTCGCCATGCGCCAGGTTGATGATGTCGAGAAGGCCGAAGATGATGGCGAGCCCGAGCGCGATCAGGGCAATGATCAATCCCCAGATCAGGCCGTTCATGGCCAACAGCAGCAGCTTTTCCATCGCGCTCCGGCAGGCAGTATCCGCGCCCGAGCGTCGACTGCCGCTGCCGAAGAGTCAATCTGAGGTGATCAGGTGCGGCAAGTGGTCAGTTCGCAGCCACGAAGGCTCGTAGCACGTCCCGCGCGCGCGGTTGCCCCGCTTTCCGTTGGCTTGGGTTCGCTTCGTTTTCGCGTCTTGGGTTCGCTTCGTTTTCGCAAACACGCCGCAGAACTGCCGAGGGACCCCGCTCCACGCGGCCGGCCATTGTTAATAGCAATAATCAACAATGGCCCGGTCCTCGCACTGGCACGTCGCAGCTCGCGCGCCTGGCAATACGACCGGGCGCGGTATTTCGGCCCCCAGCCGAGGCACAGCAAGGGATGCTGGCGCAAGCATATGTTTCCTGCACACGTAGTCAAGTCATTTTATGTTCCCGATACAACGAGAGTCAAAACAAGCCCCTTTGGCAGGGCACGGGCGTCCTCCGCCCGCGCGGGCAGGCCGAGCCGGCTTACTGCGTCAGTGGGGGTATCGCGCAATCGGAACCTCAGGCGCCCATTGCCCGATGGTATGGGCTTTCTCCGCAGCGACATCGATCTGATTTTCCGGCGCACCGGCATTTTGCGCAAAACCATGGAACGTCATTGCTGAAAGACCGGCTTTGCTGTCTGGATCCTGCAACGCTTCCAGGAATCTTGCCTCGTCCCGCCATGTCCACTTGCCCCGCTGCAGCCGCGCATACGGTTTGCCGGTTCGGTAATCGGCAAAATTGATGATGGGAATCCAGCGAGCGCAGCGGCGCAGAAACTCGACATTGTGTTCCGGCGCGAGATTCCTGCCGCGATAGACATCCTCGGGCTTACAGGCGTGTATATTTATTTTCCTGAAGCGATCGATGTCGATCATGCGCCCGATATCGAGAATGGTCATTTCGGTATTCCACCCGTAAGCGACCGTTCGGGGCGGCTGATTTTGCGGGACGCTGTTGTCGAGAAATTCGTAGTGCACGCGCTTGCTCCTGCTCAGCGCCCAGGTGAAAAACAATTCCGGCATGCCCGTATAGGCCTCGACATTGTGCGCGAGCAGATCGTCCACCGCCTTGTATCTGCCGACGTTCAATCCTCGAACCCAGGCACGCTCAACCGTCATTTCGGGCGGCGTAATCATGAAAAACATGTGGACGAGGTCTCCGAACCGCGTCAGCAGACGGTCCGATCCCTTCCCTTCCAGCTCCGGCATGAAGCTGTCGAAGCGAAAGCGGTCGATCAACAGATGCGGCATACCGCCCTGGGCAGCCCGTGCCGCCATGCGCCGATCGAGCTTTTTGTCGATGATCTCGACTTCGTGCGCTGTGAGCGTGCCAGCGTATTTGTAGGCGGGACCCAAAGACCGATAGTCGAGCAGGAACTTTCGCCAAATGTCCGGGCTTATCAGTGCAAAATCTTCCCACTGAAAATTCAGTCTCTGTGCGAGAGCCCGCTGCAGCGGGCGCATCGAGCTTTTTCCGGCCGCTGAAGCCCCCTTCACATTCATCACAACCGGTCGCGCTTGCGGCGGTAAAAAACGGAAATTTTCGCGACTTGCCGCTTCGGCGATGAAAGGAGCAACGGCCTCACCGATCACCTCGCTGCCGTAGCCATTGCACACCAATGTCAGGGCGAGATCGGCGAGCAAGCCGGCGTTGCCGATGACCCTGCCATGGCGGCCGAGAACTCCCGTTGCAATTTTGTGCAGCGCCTGGAAGCAGGCTTCGTCGAGCGGAGAGTTCGCTGTTTCCGCTTGCTTCGCCCAGCCCGCAAGGACGCGCAGCTCGCGCTCGGCCGCGGTTTCGACGGACAAAGATGAACCTTCCGGTTTGCGCAAACCGAACAAGCGCCATGGAGCAGGCGCTACACGTGCATTGGACAGCTTGTTTGGCGGCGAGAGCAGGCTCCCAAATTCCCGCTCAATTTTCGGGAGAGCCGCGGCCTTTGCTTGTTCAAAAACGCGTATCAGCTGCTGCCTGCGCGGTTCAACGTAGCGGCTGAGAATTGTTGCGACGATTTGACGAAAGTTTCTGCCCAGGTCTTCGTACTCATGCTCGTCCGGGACCGATATGCCCGTGGCCACATGAATGAGGACCTCGTGCACAATCAATCGATCGGGCCGAAAGGCGACAAGCTCTTGCGCGGGTATGCCGGAAAATTCGCTCAGCTCGTGCGCTTTGGCGATGCTGGTCGACACGTTCTCGCTGCGGAACACGGTCGACAGGGGCAAATATTCGCGCGGCAGCTCCGATTCGAGCCCGGGGTTCCAGGCATCGTGTTGCGCATCGTGAGGCTCGGTATTCATTGGCCACAGTCTATCGCAGGCCTGGTTCAAGAGCAGCGTGGGCCCGAGGTCAAGCACGCGCATTCACGGATTGGCCAATGCTGCGATGACGCGCTCAAGAGCGACCGTAATTTGCGCGAGCCAAGCGAAACTCACCTTGTCGGGAGTATCGCTCCTGCGATGATAATGGGGATAGCGGAGCGGACCAGTATCGGTTGCCATGACCGCCGGAAACCCTTCCCTCCAGAACGACCAGTGGTCGGAGCTCCAGGCGCCGGGGAAATGGGTCGGGAGCGTCACTGGCATTACCCGCAGCATCGCATCCACACGGAGCACTTCCGTGATCTGCGCAAGCAGCGCTCGCGAGGCCCGGTTTCCCACGAGCGCCAAAAAATCTCCCTCGCGCGGCAGAAAATAACCACCCAGCGACAGCCACTGCGTGCCCTTCTCGGGCAGATAGCACCCGAGCATTTCAAGCCCGAGCATGGCAACGATTTGATCGCCGCGCCTTCGGCATTCATATGCGTAAACGCGGCTTCCCATGTGGCGCGTGCGCGTGAACGGGCTCTCCTCGTTGGTGAAGGCGACGAACCTCAGAGTGCGCGCGGGCTCGCTGCCGGCAAACGCGCGCCCGAGTTGAAACAGCGCGGCAATTGCCGAAGCATTGTCGTTTGCGCCCGGAGAATTCCTGTGCGTGTCGTAATGGGCGCCAACCACCACGATCTCATGTGGCCGCGTGCGCGCTTTGATTTCGACGCTAATGTTTGAAAAAGACCTCTGCCGCGCCTCGTATCGATGCAGCAGAGGAGTGTAGCCCATCTCCCGAAACGCGCCTTCGCAATACTCCGCCGCCCGAGTCAGCGCCGCGTAATGGTGCAGATTTCTTGGACCGATGCGGCGTGCGAGAAACTCGACGTCGCGCCGGAGCGCGTCGAGCAACTCGCTGCGCTTCACCCTCGATCCCGTCGATCCGATATATGCGGCGCCCGATGCATCTTGCATTGCTAGCTCAACGCCTGCTTTCGAGTCTCTGTTCCGGTGCGCCAAAAGCTACTGGGCCGCAACCCAGATCTTTAACCGTCATCCTGAGGTGCTCGGCGCAACGCGCCGAGCCTCGAAGGATGCCGGCCCGGTATGCGGCCGTCGATCCTTCGAGGCTCGCTTCGCTCGCACCTCAGGATGACGGTTTCAAATAGGAGCTTGTGATGCAGTAAGAGTAGACCGGGATGCGTTTTAGCTGTGGCTAGCGGCCGTTACAGGCGAACATGGTCAGGCAGCAGCGCCGCGGCTTTCCCCTGGAGCGGCTCGATGACCGCGCTGACGATTGGGATCTGCGCCGGGCAGACTTTCTCGCACTGGTAACAGGAGACACAATCCGAAATTGCAGCCTTGCTCAACGCGCGTGCGACCTTCTGCGGATCGTTGCGTGGATCGAGCGCGGTCTGGGCGAGCTGTACGAGCGTAGCAGGCCCGGGAAAGCCGAAAGAATCGCGCTGCCCGATGACCGGACACGCGGAGTCGCAAGCGAGACAGGCGATGCAGTCGAGCGCTTTCGAGGCATTTTTCATATCCTTGTGAGAGAGCGGCTCGGGAAACCCGGGGTATGGCGTGGCGCGCTCGAGCCAGGGCTCAAAGCTCGCGAGTTTGCGTTCAAACGGTGCGCGATCCACCAGGAAATCCCGCAGAACCGGCGCGTTCCTCAGGGGCTCGATCAGCATGTCCGCTTCGGCCGCCTCCCAGCAGGCAAGCACTTCCCGGCCATTCATGCGCACCGCGCAGGTGCCGCACATCTTCGAGCCGCAGTGCCAGCGGTAAGCGAGGTCCGGCAGCGCGTTCTCCGCAATCCAGTCGAGCGCATCGAGGACGCGCATGCGCTTTTGGTACGGCACCTCGAATTCCTGCAGCTCTCCCGCAACTCCGCCCTCGTGTCGGCGCAGGCGGACGCGCAAAACATCGCCGGGCGCAAGCGCGCGCTTCGCAGGTTCGGGCGCGGCCCGGCTCACCACGGGACCTCAACATTCGGCTTGCGCGCAAACCCCGGCTTGAAGAACGGCAAAGCATAAGGGCGGCGCTCGAAACGAAAGCCGTTTTCCGTCCTGATCATGAGGTTGGCGGCAAGCCATTGCTCGTTATCGGTATCGGCAAAATCGCGCCGCATGAAAGGTCCGCGGCTCTCGGTGCGCTCGAGGGAGCTGTGGATGATCAATTCGCAGGCGTCCAGCAGGTTGATTGCGTCAATGGCGTCGAGCCATTCGTAATTGAGCTCACGCGCGGCGCGTTTGAGGCCCATGCGCGGCAGAAGATCGAGGCGAATCTCCTCGAGATCCGCGAGCGCGCCGTTGAGGCTTACAGCATCCTTCTCCACCCCGCCCTTCTGCCACATAATATCGCGGATCCTTTTCTTCACCGCGGAGGGAGCGACGCCCTCTCCCGGCGTCAGCAAAGCAGCCAGTCGCCGCGCTTCGGCTTCCGCCTGCTGCTCCGGCAGCTGGCATTCCGGCAACTGTGCCAGCGCATCCGCCACGCCTGCCGCGGCGACGGCTCCGTCGTATGTGGCAAGCCCGATCAGGCCGTTGCTGTGGCCGCCGAGCCCGCCCGCAACATAGAGGCCCGGCACCGAGGAGCGCATGGTCGAGGTATCGACGTCGATGCCGCCCTGGCGGTAATGCGCGCTGACCGCGGTTTCCAAAAGATCCTGCGGGAAGCGCAACCCAAGCTTTCGGAAGACCCTTCCGTAGGTCGTATAGGCGTCGACCTCGGGGGCATCGCAGTGATCGAAACCGGCGTAATAGCCGCCGTCGTAGCGGGCGCGACCTGCATGCACCTCATTGGCGAGGGCCTTGAGCTGCACCGTGTAGGGGCCGAAGGCCATCGGATCGTCGCGCTGCTGATTGAAAAATTCCTCGCCGTGTCCATTGACCATGCGGGCCGATTTTTCCGATCCCAGCATCGGATTGGGATAGACTTGCATGCGCTGCCAGCTCGGCGGATCGGCAATATCGTTCGTGTGCCACCACTGCATTTCCAGATTGGAAAGACGCGCGCCCACGCGCCACGCCATCGCAATGCCGTCGCCCGACATCTCGCGCGTTCCGGTCGAGCGCATGTAGAGGCGATCGGAATAGCCGGTGGCGAGGATCACGGCGCGTCCGAGGACGGCAAAAAATTCGCCGCTCATGTGATCGAGCGCGAACACGCCGCTGACCGATGTGTCCGCGCGGCGCAGGAGCGCGGTCGCGGTGCATTCCTCGACAAACGGAATGCCCGCCCTGATGAGCTGCTTTCGGCGCAGGTCCATGAACGGCACACCGGAATTGCCCTGCACATTCGCGGCGATGCTGCGGATCTTACCTGGGCTGGTGACGACATTGCCCGCATCATCGCGCCGGAAGTAGAGCCCTGCCTCTTCCAGCTCGGGGTAATAGACGCGCTCGATCCACTCGCCGCACGCGCGCGCCCAGTGCTGATCGATGAGAAACTGGTTGTGATACTTGATGAGAAACTCGGCGGCGTTGCGCGCATTTTCCTCGCTGTTGCCAAGAAGGCGCCCGCCCACGACGAGATTGCCGGCAAAAATCGACGCGCCGCTTTTGCCTACAAGGCCTTTGCAGATGACGATGGTGCGCACGCCCGCGGCATTGAGCTTAATCGCGGCATAACAGCCGGCAGCACCCCCTCCGACGATCACCACATCGGTCGTGCGGATCTGCATCGATGCTCCCGCTCACTCCAGACACAGTTGCGACACAACAGTCTACCCTATCGACACGGCGCCGCGCTGCTCAGCCCGCCGGCCGATTGCGCCTTCGGCTTTCAATTTCGCGATCGTATCTGCAGAAAATCCCCACGCGGCAAGCGCTTGCTCGGTCTGCGCGCCGAAATCCGGCGGACCAGCCTTGATGCTCCCCGGCGTACGGCTGAAGCGCGGCGCAGGAGCCGGCTGCATGATGCCATCGACATCAATGAAGCTGTTGCGCGCCTTGTTGTGAGGATGCTCCGCGGCCTCCGCAAACGTGAGCACCGGTGCGAAGCAGGCTTCGCTTCCTTCCATGATCTTGCACCATTCATCGCGGGTCTTCTGCCGGAACGCCTGTGCGAAACGCTCGCGCACGTCCGGCCAGGTCTTGCGATCGAGCTGATCGGGGAGGCTTGCAGCATCGAGACCGAGCTTCTCCACCAGAACCTTGTAGAACTTGGCCTCTATGGCGCCCACGGAAACGAACTTGCCGTCGCGCGTCTCATAACAGCGCCAGAACGGCGCGCCGCCGTCGATGATGTTGCTTTCACGTTCCTCCGACCAGTAACCGGCCCAGGCGAGGCCGAAGCAGCCCAGCGCCAGATACGCCGACCCCTCCGTCATGGCGACGTCGACGATCTGGCCCTGCCCCGAGCTCCTCGCCTCCAGAATGGCCGAGAGCACGCCAATGGCGAGGAACATGGCGCCGCCGCCCATGTCGCCGACCACGTTGAGCGGCGGCACGGGCCGCTCGCGGGTGCCGATGGCGTGCAGCACACCGGAGAGAGAGATGTAATTGATGTCGTGGCCCGCAGCCTGGGCGAGCGGCCCATATTGTCCCCAGCCCGTCATGCGGCCGTAAACGAGCCGCGGATTGCGCGCGAGGCATTTATCGGGACCGAGACCCAACCGCTCCATGACGCCGGGACGAAGCGGCTCGATCAGGGCGTCCGCTTTCTCCACCAAGCCGAGCACCGTTTCCACGCCCGTGGGATGTTTGAGGTCGATCGCAACCGACGGGCGGCCGCGCCGGCGAATATCGGCCTTCGGGCCTGCAAACTCGAAGCCAAGCCCGCTCGGCGTCGGCCGGTCGATGCGCACAACATCGGCGCCCAGGTCCGCCAGAAGTGAGCAGCACAGGGGCGCCGGACCGATTCCCGCAATTTCGACTATGCGGATACCGCCGAGCGGCCCAGCTTTCTCGCTCATACCGTTCATCTCTTCGGATAGGGAATCTGCAGGGTGGGCCAAGGCGCGCAGCCGCGCACGTGCCAAAGACTCTGTCTTCTGCCGTGCGCCGTGCCCACGCGGTCCGTCCAAGAGATAACGTATGCCCGCGAGGGCACGGCGCCATCTAACCACATTTTTTCAGGAGCATCGCGCATAGTGCCTTTGCCCAGCCTACACATCTAAAAGTCCCCTTCAGCGACGGCAGGCGGCTGCTCGAGCAAAGGATCTCGAACGAGCACCTTTTCTGTATACAGGTCATTGATTTGCGCGGCGGACAATCCGAATTTTTTCAGAACCGTTTCGTTACTTTCTCCGAGCATGTCTGCTTTCACATCAGTCGGCGCTATCCAATCGGAGAAGCGGACGGGGTTTCCCGGAATGGCGAAGGCGCCGATCTGGGAATCGAAAACCTGCCGGACGGTGCCGCGCTCGATAAGATGCGCAACCCGCATGGCCTCGTTGAGCGTGAGAACGGGGCCGCACGGGATGCGGTCGCGCTCGAGCGCCGCGATGGCTGCATCCCGCGTCGGGAACTGCTGCAGCCACTCTTCTATGATCGTCACGATCTCCGCGTTGTTGTCGCGGCGCGCATGCGCAGTGGCGAATTTCGCATCCTCGGCAAGCTCGGGACGGCCGAGCGTCTTCGCGAGCTGCGGCCATTGATGCGGCAGGATATTGATGGAGATGAACGCGTCGCCCCGCCAGCGGAATATGCCCACGGGCCCGCCGTCGGGATGCTGCGAGCCGGCGCGGCGCGGCGTGAACTCGTCGCCGCGCATGGACACCTTGGGCACATTGGCTTCATGCATGTGAAAGTACGTGTCGAGGAGCGTCGCCTCGACGTGCTGGCCCCGACCCGTCCGCTCACGGTGCAGCAGGGCAAATGCAATGCCCATTGCGGCGGAGACGCCGGTCGAAACATCACCGATCGCGATCGGGATCTGCGATGGGCTGCGGTCAGGCTCGCCGATCAGGCTCGTGATCCCCGAATAGGCCTGCGCAATGTAATCGTAGCCCGGCTTATTGCTGAGCGGCCCGGTCTGGCCCGCAAATGAGATCGAGCACATGATCAGTCGCGGATTGAGCTTCGAGAGCTCCGCATAATCCAGGCCCGCGCGCGCCATGACGCCGGGCGCGAAGTTCTCGACAAGCACGTCGCATTCCGCCGCCATGCTGCGCAGGAGCTGGCGACTCTTCGGATGCTTGAAGTCCACGGCAAGGCTTTTCTTCGAGTGATTGTGTTGAAAGTAGTAGGTGCTGCGGGAGCTCTTGCGAAATTGCGCAGTGCGCGGCTTAAAACCTTGCGCGCGCGTGCGATCGCCATGCGGCGCAAGCTCCACCTTGATCACTTCCGCGCCCAGATCCGCCAGAATGCTGGTGCAAACGGGGCCTGCGACGAACTGGGTGACATCAAGCACGCGATATCCGGTGAGCATTTCTGATTGCATCGTCATGTAGTGCTACGCGACAGCGGTCGTCCTGGGAGCGTCGGCAAACGAGAGGCCGGCCCCCTGCAGGCGACGCTCGAGCATGGGCACGCGGTCGTTGCCCCAGAACGGCTCGCCACGGAACACGCAGATGGGAACGCCGAATATGTGGTCTGCGGCAGCCTCCTGCTGCGCCGCTTCGTACTCCGTTTTCCCGACGCCCTCCGCATAAGCGCGATACTCATCTGCTGACATTTCCAGCGAGCCGATAAGATCCGCCACGGCGTCGATCTCATCGACCGCAAGCTCGCGGTTGAAGAAGCGCTCGTACACCTTCCGGCTGTATGCGATGAGCTTGCCGTATTTATCGGCAAACAGTCCGCCGATCAGTGCCGGCGTGGTGTCGTAGATCTTCAGCGGGCCGCGGATGATCTTCTTGTCGCCGCGCTCGTTCGCCGTGCGCCTCGCATCCATGTAGGAGTACTTAACCTTGTATTCGGAATAGAGGCTGCGCTGCCCGGAGCCTTTGATCCGCAGCTGAAACGGAATCCATCTCACGCGCACCGCAAATTTGTCCTGCAGTGCAAAGACGGAATCGAAGGCGAGCCACGCATAGGGGCTTTTGTAATCGGAATACATCTTCAACTCTTCACGCTCCGGCATGAAATGCTCCGCGAAATGTATGGGGCGATTGCCTTCCGAGCAGGCATTATCCGGAGAGCGGCCGTACCGCAACTTCATTGCGGATAAGGAATGGGCATCTGCCTGGCGCTATCAGACCCGCGGATGATCAATGCCGGCGCGGCGCGCTTCACGCTGCGCGAGATGCCGCAGGACGGTTTCGCTCACTCCGTCAGCACATGCTCGAGCGCCTGGTCGGCGCGCACTACGTAACCGTTCCCGAGACTCTCAACCTGCTGCAGATAGGCGAGGCGTTGGCGCTCAGTCTCCTCGAACGAGACCTCCTGTTTGCGTGCTTGCAGTACCTCGGCGGGCGCATCGTCTCTCAAAAAGCTGTGAGAAAGGACCAGGGTAGCCGTCGATCGGCAAGCGCGCCGACCAGCGCGCGGCAGGCTTCACCCTGCGTGTTGACGGTGGGGATTACCCATTCGCCGTGAGTTACCGAGGCCAGCACATCGATGAGCCCCGCAGCCGCCTGCTCACGCTGCCTGTCAAGCAAAGGCGTGTAGCTGAAAATGAACTTGTTTTGCCATGCCCGGCCTGCCGCGAGAATGCCCGGGAGGGGCAGGTCGGAGCAGGTGTGAAAGGCAGCAGGGCAAGCAGCGTCTGTCCTTCCCACACGGCCGCAAAGGCGATGTTCCGGTCATCGACCGCATCGAGCAGCGACTGCGCATAGTGCGGCGAGAAATAAACGTTGTGTTCGGCGCATCGGGTGCACAGGTCATTCCACGCAGGCAGCAGCGCAGGAAGGTCAGTGCGTGTACGCACTTCCCCTCGCAGCGGCGAATGTCGGTATGCAACCTGCAACATGAACACTGCGCCTTTGCAACTTCAGCTATACGAGGAGGCCGGCGTGCGGGCGCGAAATCTGGTGCTCGACGGCTTCAACCTGCTTTCGGCGCCCCGCCACATGCGCCGCGGCGAGCTTCCCGGCTGGATCGCGGACGTTGCCGATTATCTGGCGCAGCCCTTGCGCTGGGCCATGGGGCGTGAGCGCTCCGACACATTCGTGCGCGACAACCCTCGCCCCGCGCTCTGGGAATGCGCGCTGTTGTGCAAGAGCCTGAGCCAGAAGCTGACCCGACCGCGCCGGGAAGCGGGTGCGAGGCGGCGCAGCGAACAGGCCGCCTGATCGGACCTGGCGCTTGAGGCGTTCTACTCCGCCGGTGGAAGTCCGGGAACGGACATACCGAAAGTCTGCAATATCAGCAGCAGATTGAGTGCCAGCACGATCGTGGTGCCGGCGATCGCAACGATATTGACCATCGTGCTGTTGGCGAACTCGCCCATGATGTCGCGACGCCGTGTGAAAATAGCGAGCGCGACCATGGGGAGCGGCAGCGCAATGCTGAGCACGACCTGGCTGATGACGAGTGCCCTGGTTGCATTCACGCCCAGTCCCACAACCACGAAGGCGGGCACCATGGTCACCAGCCGCCGGATCCAGATGGGAATGCGGAAGCCGACGAATCCCTGCATGATCAATTGTCCCGCCATGGTGCCGACCGTGGAACTCGATACGCCCGAAGCGAGCAATGAGACGAGGAACACGCCGGCCGCGGCGATCCCCAAGAGCGGCGTGAGCGTGTGATAGGCGGTTTCGATCTCCGCTACGTCACTGTGCCCCGCGTGAAAAGCGCTCGCGGCCATCATCACCATTGCCATGTTGATCATTCCCGCAATGGCAAGCGCGATCACCACCTCGGTGTTCGAGATGTGCAGGATCTTGCGCCTGTCCCTCGCGTCGCGCGCCGGGATGCGCGCCTGCGTGAGCCCGGAATGCAGGTAGACCGCATGCGGCATGACGGTCGCGCCGATGATGCCGACGGCCAGCAACAATGCCCCGCCGTCCGGCAGCTGCGGCAAGATCGTGTGCCGCGCCGCGGCGGCCCAGTCTACCGGCGCAATGAACATCTGGATCAGATAACAGAGCGCAATCACGGCCACGAAATTGCCGATGATCAGCTCGACCGGCCGGAAGCCGAAGCGCTCAAACAGCAGAATGCCGCAGACGATGACGCCGGTGATGAGCATGCCGTAGAGCAGCGGCAGCCCGAAGAGGAGCGAGAGCCCGATCGCGCCGCCGAGAAACTCGGCGAGGTCGGTCGCCATGCGGCGATCTCGCTGATCACCCACATGCTCCACACCACCGGCCCGCGAAACTGCTCGCGACACATCTCGGCGAGATTGCGACCGGTGACGATGCCGAGCTTGGCCGAGAGCGCCTGGAACAGCATGGCGATGAGATTCGCGACCAACACCACCCATAGCAGCGTGTAGCCGTATCTCGCGCCAGCCTGGATGTTGGTGGCAAAGTTGCCCGGGTCCATGTAGGCGATGGAAGCGACGACGGCGGGGCCGACGAACGCCAGATAAGCGCGCAGCCCGCCCCGGCGACCGGCGAGCACATCGCTCGCTGTCGCGACGGCGCGTTGCGACAGCGATCCCATGCGCGCGTCGCGGGGGGCCCACTCTCGTTCCATCAGCTCGCTCGCCCGCGGAATGTCAGAATTGATAGCCGCGCACAGCTAGACAAAATGTGCGGCTGCAAGGGATGGCCGGAATACCTGCAGTTAGCTGCGCGCGACCGCACGCCGCGTCGGTTGGGGCACCACATGTCCGAGATCGCGCGCTGCTTCGATCCAGGCCACTATAGCGTCCTGGATGTTGGCGATAGCCTCTTCAGGCGTTGCCCCATCGCTCATGCAGCCTGGCAGATCGGGTGCCGTTGCCAAGAACCCTCCACCCTCCTTAACTGGCAGGGGCTCGACCATAATCGGATATTCAAGTCTGCTCACTGCTGCTTTCTCAACGCATCGATAAAGGCAACGGGTCTTCGAATATATACGGGTTTAATCGGACGTTTATAGGGGATGGCAGCTTCTCAATCATTTGTGGATGCGCCACTTTATAATGGGAGCCGCCGCCGCGCGCTGGCTCGCATACTATCCCGTATTCTCTGCAGAGCGCCTCAATGTCACGGATGGTCCAATCACCCATCGGATTGTGGCGCATCCGATCGAGCCGATCGCTCATGCGGCCCTCTCGATCTCTGGCCAGGACTTCGGGATGGGCTTACGAACCGAAGGAGAACACCCAAGACGGGTCACATCATCCCGAGCAGGCGCGGCAGGAACAGCGTGAGCTCCGGCCAATAGGTCACGATGACGAGGAAGAACAGCATCGTCACGAGCCAGGGCAAGACCGCGACGGCCAACTCGACGATGCGCATCCGGGCGATCATCGAGGCGACATAGAGATTGAGGCCGACGGGCGGATGGCACAGGCCGACCTCCATGTTGACGTCGATCACGATGCCGAAATGCACGAGATCGATGCCCAGCCGCTTCGCTGCCGGCGCGAGGATCGGGGCCATGATCAGGATGATCGAATTCGGCTCCATGAAATTGCCGGCCACGAGCAGGAGCACGTTAACGAGCAGCAGGAAGCCGAACCAGCCGAGGTTCTGCGCCAGAATCCAGTCGGCGAGCGCCGAGGGGATGTTCTCGTTGGTCAGCACGAACGAGAACAGCACCGCATTGGTGATGATGTAGAGCAGCATTGCACTGGTATTTGCGGCGCGCAGCAGCACGCGCGGCACATCGCGCAGCGTGATTGCCTTGTAGACGAAGACCGAGATGAAGAATGAATACACGGCGGCCATCGCCGCGGCCTCTGTCGCGGTGAAGATGCCGCTGTAGATGCCGCCGATGATGATGACGACGAGGAGCAGTCCCCACACGCTCTCGCGGAAGCTATGCCAGGTGGCGGCCCAACTCGCCTTTTCCAGGAACGGATAGTTTCGTCGTTTGGCGATGTACCACGTGACGATGCACAGCATGGCTGTGAGCAGGGAGCCCGGCAGAAGACCGGCCACGAAGAGCGCGCCGATCGAGGTATTGGTCGTCACCGCATAAACGATCTTCGGAATGGAGGGCAGCATCAATATGCCGAGCGAGCCGGCAACGGTGATGATGCCCGCGCCGAAGCGCATCGGATAGCCGTGGCGGACCATCTCGGGCAGCACGATCGCGCCGATTGCCGCAACAGTGGCGACACTGGATCCGCATACGAGCGCGAACATCGCGCAGGCGATGATGCCGGCAAGTCCCAGCCCGCCCCGCCAGTGGCCGATCAACGATACGGCGAAATTGATCATCCGCCGGGCGACCCCGCCATGGCTGAGGAAATTGCCCGCCAGGATAAAGAACGGAATGGCCATGATCTCGAAGCTTTCGAGCCCGGTGAAGAGCTTCATCGAGACCGACTCGATGGGCACTCCGGTGAGCACGTAAAGAAAGCTCAGCACGGTGAGCCCGAGCGAAATGGATACGGGGGTGCCGGTGAGCATGAATGCGATCAGCAGCATGAAGAGCAGGAGCGCGCGCAGCGACTGCGGCAGCACCACCACGCCGCCTTTGTGCGCGAGGCAAAGCAGCAGGATCAGTATCGGCGCGAGGAGCAGCGTAAGCGCCAGCGGGGTAGACCAGCGGCGCGGTACGGTGCCGTGCGGGCTGACCGAGGGAAGCACGGGATCGACCGTCTCGGTGCCTTCCACATGGGCTTCGCTGTGATGCGGCAGGTCGCCGGTCCAGTAGTAGGACCAGGCGACCTGCAGAAAGCGAAAACACATCAGCGCGGAGCCGACCGGAATCGCCAAATAGATGGCCCACATCGGCCATTCGAGGTCGTAGGACTGCTGGCCGGTCGCGTACATCTGCGCGACGAAGCTGGTGCCGAAGGCGGCGATCACGCCCGTGAAGAATGCGCCGCAGGCGATGGCAAACAGGATCACCCACTTGCGCTTGTCGGGGGGCAGCAGATTGACGATGACGTCCACGCCCACATGGATGCCGGTGCGCACGCCGTAGGCGGCGCCGAATTTGGCCATCCAAATGAACATGAAGATGCAGAGCTCCTGCGCCCAGGAAACGTCGAGCTCGGAAAAGAAGGTGTAGATTTCGCGGAGCACGATCGGGACGAGAGGGATGCCGTGCGCCTCCGCCCATTTGGCGCCATTGATGGAGAGGCCGGTGCCATAGCGGTGCACGACGGCAAAGAAGATGAGCGCGGTCGCCGCGCCAATCAGTATCGCGATCAGCCACTCCTCAAGATGATCGAGCACACGCAGAAAACCGCGTCCCGCGCGATAGTGCGCAGGTACTCGTTCGAGATTTGTCGCCGAACCGGCGGGAATGTGTGCCACAGGGCCCCCAGCTAGACCCGTAGGGTGGGCAAAGGCGCGCTCTTACGCGCCGTGCCCACCGTTAGCTGCCAACCGCGTGGGCACGGCGCGCGCATCAAGCTGTACAGGGCGTAGAAAGCTTTTTTCGCGCGCCTTTGCCCACCCTACGAAGCGTTCCACGATGAACCCTGGCCGTCAGTGCATCTTGACGTTGAGCTCCTTCGCAAGCAGGTCGAGCACCTCGCCACCGACGCGGCTCTTGGCCCACTTGTAGGTCGGCTGCATGGCGTTCTGCCACGCGAGCTTCTGCGCATCGGTGAGATAATGCAATGTGGTCTTGCCCGATTTCTTGATTTCCGCGAGATCGTCCTCGTTCTCCTTCTGGGCGATCGAATTCGTGTAATCGGTCGCTTCGTCCATGGCCTTCTGCAGCTGGCCGCGCAGATCAGCCGGCAGGCCATTCCAGAATTTTGCGTTGACGATCACCGCATATTGCAGGTGCGCATGATCCGACACCGTAATGTCCTTCTGCACCTCATAGAACTTTTGCGTGAAATAATTGGACGGCGTGTTCTCGCATCCGTCGACAACGCCGGTCTGCAATGCCTGATACACTTCGGAAAACGCCATGATCTGCGGGATCGAGCCAAGATCACGGAAGTAGCGGTCCGCGATCTTCGATCCGGAAATGCGAATCTTCAAACCCTGAAAATCCGTGGGATTGATCAACGGCTTGTTGGCCGAAGTCATGTGGAAGCCATTATCCCAATAGGCGAGGCCGAGAATGCCCTTTGCCTCCAGTTTCTTGAACAGCCACTGGCCGACCGGCCCCTTCATGGCGCTGCTGTAGGTCGCGTCGTCCCTGAACAGCCAAGGCAGGTCGAGCGCCTCGAACTCCTTGGCGCCGAGGGGCGCGAACTTGGCCGTGGACGGCGCCAGCATCTGCACCGAGCCCAGTTGCAGCGCCTCGATCTCCTCCTTGTCCTTGTAGAGCGTGGAGTTCGGATAGACCTCCACGCTCACTTTGCCGTTTGTGTACTTCTCGGCGAGCTCCTTGAATTTCAGCGCGCCTTTTCCCTTCGGGGTATCGCTGGCCACGACGTGGCTGAACTTGATGACGATCTGCGACTGGGCCATGGCAGGTGCCGAAACCATCGCCGCCGCACTCGCGAAAAGCGCCAGGACGATCAACTTGCGCATTTGTTTTCCTCCGCGTGTCCTCCCCCGGGGAAGCTAGTGTTTGTAGCTCAATACCAGCGATAAACCCATGTTACCATATGCCGCGACCGGAATTTCGCCGCACGCGCCGCGCGCCTTTCCTGCCGCTTGAGATCAACTCGGTCTGCGGCGATCAGTTTCGACAATCAGGGTGATGTCCCCGCGCTTCGTTTCAGGAACGGGGAGAAAACCCGGGGGCATCTCCAGCCAGCGTGACCAATCGGCGACACCCGGCCGAAATCGCAGCTTCGGGCTGGTTGGGCCGCGCGCCAAAAGAAGCATTGATGCTAGGCTAACGCCGTAGCGACGGCCGCGTTCTGGCCGTGTAGTCGTTCATTCCAGATTGCGGGAATGGTGCATGCGTTGGATTTTTCCAGCGTTGCTGTGGATCTGCGCGCTCACGTCGGCTGTCGCGGGCCAGGAGCATCGTGCCGCGGCGCGCTTCGACTGGCGGGCGGCGCTCGACGAAGCGATCGAGGCGCTTTCCGATCCCACCTACATCACCCCGGAGAATTGCGCCTCGAGTATTCGTGGCTTTCTCGATCCGCTTTATACCTTGCCTGCTGCCGCGTTCGTGCCGCACACGCGCGCCGAGGTGCAGGAGCTGCGCCGCGACGGCGTGCGTCTCCTCGGGCGCTTCTTCCAGGCGCGCGTGCTGCTCAAGGAACGCTTCAACAGCTTCCCCTCGCCCAGCCGCGCCTGCGTCGATGCGGTGCGCCGGGGCCTGCGCTATTCGCGTTTCGCGCAGGATTATCTTGCCGACTGGCTCTACCACCACGGCGCGATCAGCGGCAACGGACACACCCTGCGCGGCGGCTATCCGCATACCATGCTCAACCCGAAATTCGACGCGCTCGAGCTCAGGACCGGAGACATTCTGATCGCGCGGGGTACCGCGGTCGTTTCCTCCATCATTGCGCGGCTGGGCGACGAGGAAGGGGATTTCTCGCATCTCGCCATCGTCAGCGAGGACGTGCACGGCAAGAAATACGTCGTGGAATCCCTGATCCAGACGGGCACCATCATCACCCCGCTCGAGAAGTTCCTGTCCGAGACGGAAGGACGCCTGGTGGTGCTACGCTACAAGGACCACGCGCTGGCCGCGCGCCCGGCCCGCGCCATCATTCATCGCGCCGCGCAGGCGCTCGCGCACGGCGCCGCCATTCCCTACGACTACGCGGTCGACAGCAGCGAACGCTATTACATCTATTGTGCCGAGCTCATGGAATATGCGTTCGAGCTCGCCTCCGACGGCCGCGTGCGCGTGCCGCGCCACCGCACCTCGCTGCGTCACCTGCAGCGCACGCCATTCCTGCATGAGGTCGGCATCTATGTATCGGATGTCACCACGCCGCAGGATACCGAGCTCGAGCCGCGCTTCGACATCGTTGCGGAATACGTCAACATCCCGAAACTGCGCAGCGTGCGGCTGCAGAATGCAGCAGTTACCGCCATGCTCGGCTGGTTCGTGCACGGCTATGATTTCGTTCCCGACGCGCAATCGGCGACGATCGTGCGTGTGCTCGTCACCGCGATTCGCCTGGGGCTTCTCGGCAATATGTTCACCCAACGCCATGTGCCCGAAAACGCCGTGCTCGCATGGTACAGGGCGCGCACGGTGGTCAATCTGCTCAATCAGGTCGCAACCCAGATCGACGCGCAATACAACCGCAGATACGGCTATTCGCCGACATTCCGCGAGCTGCTGGTCGGGCTCGAGCGCTTTCGTCACGACGACTGCATCGCGCTGCGCACGCCCGTGGCGCTACGCCGGCATCCGGTGACCCTGCACCAGCATCTCAATGTGCCAAGCCGGCTATGCCCCCTGCATCTTCCGATCGGCCGCGATGCGGACGGCGAAACCTCGCCGGGGGACGACCAGATCTCGTCCGCCTATCAAGGCGAGAGCAAAAGTAAGCTCACGTATCTGGCGCAATAATCCGCACCGCTGTCCTGCCCTGCTTTCTTCCGAACAGCGAAAAAAGCGAGTAACCTCGACCGATCGTTGTGATCAGTGAGGTGCCGCATGCCTACATTCATCCTTTCGCTCGGCTGGACCGAGCAAGGCATCCGCTCCGTGAAGGACGCGCCCAATCGCGGCAAGACCGCGCACGAGCTCGCAAAAAAATGCGGGGTTCAGATCAAACAGCTCTACCTGACCTCGGGAGACTACGACTTCGTGGTGATCGCGGAAGCACCGAGCGGCGACAATGTAGCGAAGTTTGCCATGGCGATCGGCGCGCTCGGCTTCGTGCGTACGCGCACCGCCATGGCATGGTCGGAGTCCGAGTACCACAAGCTGGTTTCCGATCTGCCGTAGCGAAGTGACGACAACCAGTCCGCGAATACCCGCTCCCAAGCGTAACCAAAGTGGTGGATGCGCGGATCAAGTCCGCGCATGACACGCGTTTAGCTTCGCCGTTGCGAAGCGACTACTTGCAGGTCGGCTGACCGTTTACGACCGCGGCAGTTTTCCCGGGCGGACAGCCCTTCGGCGCAGGCGGTGGAGCAGGCCTTGCGGCTGCCGCTGCGGGAGCCGGCGGCGCAGCCGGCTTCGGCGGTGCGGCTGCCGGCGGTGGCGGGGGTGGAGGAGGCCTGACCATTGCAGCCGGCGGTGGAGGCGGCGCAGCGGGCGGCTTGGGCGGCGCCGCTGCCGGCGGTGGCGGCGGTGGAGTAGGCCTGACCATCGCAGCCGGCGGTGGAGGGGGCGCAGCGGGTGGCTTGGGCGGCGCGGCGGCCACGGGTGGTTTTGGCGGCGCAGGAGGAGGTGGCGGCTTTGCAGCGGCCGGCGGAGGCACCGCAGTGTGCTTCGGTCCAGGAGTTTCCGGTGATCCAGCCCCGGGCGGTGTTGCGGCCGCCGGCGGCGTGGCCGCGGGCGGCGCGCCGGATGGAGACGTGGTGCTTGCCGTCGGCGTTTGGGGCGTCGGGGGCTTTCCGCCTGCGGGCGGGGTCTGCTTGGCGTTGCCGCGAGGAGTCGGCTTCGTGCCTGGCGCCGGGGGCGTGCCAGCTGCGGGCGGTGCAGCCGGGGTCGTCGACGCTGTCCCTGCCGGAGGCGTGCCTGGCTTGGTGCTCCCAGTGCCTGCGGGTGGCGTGACTGCCGCGGATGGAGGTGTCGTCGGGAGCTTGGCGCCGGGCGGCAGCGGTTTTCCTTGCGTGCCCGGCAGCGCCTGTCCCGGTTGCGCCGGTGTGGTTGTAGCGGTCGCACCAGCGGCGGGTGCCCCTGCACCGGGCGCACCTGCGGGCGTTCCCCCTTGATTCTGGAGCGTGACCGCCTTGCGCGCGACGGCGGGCGGCAGTGCGGGACCGATCGCCGCGACTGGCGCGGCCGCGGGCGCACCCGGCGCTCCCGGTCTGCCAGCCTGCGCGGGTGCCGCTGCAGCAACGGGCGGCTGAATGGTCGTGGTCTGGCCCCGCTGGTTGGTCACAGTGACCGTGTTCGTCACGTTGTTCACGACGACGGTGTTGTGCACGTTGTTGTAGATGACGTTGTTGGCCGGCGGCGGAGCGACGTAGCGAGGCGGCGATACCCAGACGGGAACGGGGCGGTACACCGGGATTGGCAGCACGAACAGCCCGATCGGCGGCGGCGGCGGCGCGAGCACCACGAATTCGGGCGGCGGCGGCGCGAGGAATAAGACGGGCGGCGGTGGCGGCGGCGCAAAGGCAAACACCGGATCGCTGAACACGAGCACCGGGCGCCGGATGAAGACGATCTCCTCGGGCGGCGGCGGCGGCACGTCGTAGTCGACGACTGCAAATGTGGGAGGCGGCTCAAACGCAGCAGCGAGGTAGGCGAGCCTGCGATGCGCATCGCCCGCATGTGGCCCTTCCGGATAGCGCCGCAGATAGGACCAATAGGCCGGGGGCGTATCGATCAGGCGCGTCCGCCGCCATGTGATCGCTTCGCGCCGCGCCGCGATGATGGCGCGCACGCGCTTGGCCATGGGATCAGCCGGATAGGCGTCGACGAACTCGACGTAACCATCCAGCGTGTCGCGCTCAAGCGCGAGGGTGTAGGCTTCCTGCGCATCGAGCTCGCGAATGGGGCGCGCGCGAATAGCGGCAGTCTGCTCGGGCGAGACCGCCGGCGGAGGCGCATCGGCAGCGCGCTCGAAGAATACCACCGAAGCCTCCACTTTCGCCGCGTGCCATGGCACCTCGGCACCCTGGGTGAGCTCGTTCACACGCAGCCGCGTGCGTTCGAACACGCCGGCGAGCGGCAAGCCGCCTTCGCGGAGCATCTCGGCAAGCGCCTGCGCGTACGGTCCGTAGGGACCGGCCCCTTCGGGAGCGACCGTGCCCGGCGCCGCGTTAAACGCGACAACCAGGCCCGGCTCGGGATCGACCAGCGCGAGCCCTCCGGCAACCGGCGCGCCTGATTTCGCGAAGGGCGTTGCGCGCGCAGCATCAAGCACCACGATGGCGGCCTTGAGCTTCAGCGCGGCGAGGGGACGCGTGTAATCGGAAAGGCGCAACGCTTCGGCCGGAATGTCGCTGTCGCGCGCGATCTTCGCGTCAATCGGCACGAAATAGTTTTCGCCCTCAAGCTGCAAGCCGTAGCCGCTCACATAGATGAAGGCGACCGTATCGGGACCGGAGCCCGTAGCTTTTTCGACGAAGTCCCGGAACGCGTGGCGCAAGGAGTCCTGATCGAGATCGCGGGCGCCGACCACGTCGAAGCCCGCCGCCTGAAGCGTCTGGGCGATCAGGCCCGCGTCATTCGCAGGCGTCGTGAGCGCCGCGGCCTGGTAGCCGGCATTTCCCACGACGAGCGCGATTCTTTTTTCGGCATGCGCCGCGCCGGAAGCAACAATGGCGAGAAGCGCTGCAAAACCCGTGATAAGCGTGCGGATGGATGACATAGGGCCCCCAAGTGCAAGAAGGCGTAGCGACTGCGGCCAGTACACCGCATTGGCGCTGAACGGCATCTGAATAAAAAGGCCAAGACTAAGGCGCTCTCAAGACGCCAAAGTTCCCTTTACTCGCTGTCGGGACTGGCCTTGGCGCGCCGTATTGGCCGATGTCACACCGCCTCTACGGCAGCGGCTTGAGTCATACGAGGTGCAAACGCCTGCTCCATTTCACGCCTGATCCTGACGGCGTGATCGGTCGTATCGGCCGCAACATCGCTCCATCGCAGGCACTCGCCTTCGGCAATATCGCATTTGAGCGTGACTCCGTGGGCGAGCCCAAGCGGCAGCAGTTTTGCGGCAAGCGAACGCTCCGCCGGCACCTGCTTGCCCCAGACGCAGAAGCCACCCTCGCCGTCGAGCACTTCGCCGGCCTTGAGCGCTCGCTTTGCGGTGGCGACCACATCGGAGTGGAATGCAACGGGCGCGCCGGTCGGCTCTTTGCGCAACGCTGCCGATGCGACGGAGATGCCGAGCTCAAGCCCGATCATGTGGATCGGGCGATAAAGCGCGGCATAGTGCCCGCTCTTGTCCGACAGCATCGCGTATTCCGTAAAGCAGCGCCGGGCATAATCGGTGTCCCCCTCGAACACCACATAGGTCCCGAGCGCGAGGTGGTGCGGCACGTCGCGGCCATCGCGATAGACCGAGGACGTCACTTCCGTCACCCCGGCTTTCTCCAGCGAGCCGCCGGCTGATCGCGGCTTGCAGATCTCGGCAAGCTCGAACCTGCTCGCGGGTGGAAAACCAAGCCCCTCGCTTTGCGGCACAAGGCCCGTTGCATTGCACACTGCCGTCATCTCGATGCCGGACTTCGTGCCGTCGACGAAGCTGTTGAACATTTTTGGATTGATCGATCCACGATCAACGATGCGCAGATATTTGTCGAGAATTTCCCAGACTGTGTCCGGCGTCGAACGATGATAGTGCGGCTCGTAACGCGTGCCTTTGCCTGCGGCGACGACCTTGAATCCGCAAGAGCGCGCCCAATCGACGTGATCGCAGATGAGCGCGGGCTGATCGCCCCAGGCGAGGCTGTAGACCACGCCCGCCGCCCGGGCCTTGCGGGCGAGCAATGGACCTGCGAGCGCATCGGCCTCGACGTTGACCATGACGATGTGCTTGCCCTGGCCGATTGCCGCGAGCGCATGCCGAATGCCGGCGCCCGGAATGCCGGTTGCCTCGACGACCACCTCAATTTCAGGAAATGCGATCAGCGCGTCGGCATCGGCATCGACATGCGTGCGGCCGCTCTCATACGCGTCGGCGATGGACTTTGCGCGGGTCGCCTGCTCAGGCCAACCGGCGATGCACAACTGCTTTTTTGCGCGCGCAACGTCGAGATCGGCGACGGCAACGATATGGAGCCCGCGCGTGAGGCGCGCCTGCGCAAGGAACATGGTGCCGAACTTTCCGGCGCCTATCAGACCGACGGCCACCGGCCGGCCCGCAACTTCGCGCTGGAGCAGCATGGCATGAAGACTCATGCGCGATCCTTGTTTGAAGCGGAGCGTGTTAAACGGGTTGACAACCGAAGCGATTAGCAGCTTCGAAGCGCGGTGCAAGAGCCCGCGTGCGCGCAGCGGCTATTGGCAAACTGCGCGGGTTACAAAGATCTCGCTGGCACAATCCGAGCTGTTTGGAGAGCGTCCCTCAAGCAGGAAACGCCCGGAACATTTCTGCTCGGTTTTGCTGTCCACAACCTTGCCGGTCTGGAAACCCTTTCCGCGACAAAGCGACGTGGCTGCCGCCTGGCAGTCGGGAGCGCCGTTTGCCGCGACAGGGCAGCGCTCCTGGGCCGTGAACATGCGCGCATTCGGCAATGCGACCACTGCTCCGGTGACCCCCTTGGTGGTTTCCTGCGCTTGCCTCCCGAGCTGCTCAAGGCGCTCCTGGGCACCTTGCACGCCCGATTTGATCCCGCTCGCCCCCTCCTGCAGCCAGCGCCCGACTGCGTCAATGAAGCCCGGCGGCGATGCAGGTTGATTAGCCGCTTGCGGGGGCGCAGCGGGCTGGGGTTCTTCTGCGTGCGCACACAGCGTCACGAGCACGGCGCACGCGCCGAGCGCGATGCGCGCCGCCAGGCCTGCGCGGCGATGCAATTGACGTGCTGGAACTTTGTTCATTGCCCCGAATGCTTTCACAAATTGCGCGGGGCAGGTGGCGAAATTGAGGAATCGTGGAACCTGAAGATGGCGGAACTAAAAGAAATAGAGCGCGGCAACAATGCCGGCAACGAGCAGGATCAGCGCCAGCGTTGCCCAGAATTCCAGCCGCTCCTCGAGAATCTTGCGCGCCCGTACACCGTAGCGATTGAGCAAAAACGCGACAGCGTAAAAGCGCATGCCCCGCGCGACAAAGGAGAGCAGGACGAACGCGACCAGGTTGTAGCCGGCGAAACCGGAAACGATCGTTACGAGCTTGTAGGGGATCGGGGTGAGCCCTTTGATCAGGATGATCCACGTGCCCCAATAGGCATAGGCCTGGCGGAACGCCTCAGCCTTGCCGCCGAGGCCGTAGAGATTGATCAGCCACAACCCGACCGAGTCATAGAGAAGCGCACCGATCGCATAGCCGAGAACACCGCCGGCGACAGACGTGAGGGTGCACACGGTGGCAAAGAACCACGCCTTGTCCGGGCGCGCGAGCGCCATGGGGATGAGCATGGCATCCGGCGGAATGGGAAAGAACGAGCTCTCAACAAACGAGACCAGGCCCAACAGCCAGGTCGCGTACGGCTTGTCGGCGGCCGCAATACACCAGTTGTACAGGCGGCGCAGCATCCGTTGTTGTTAGTGGCGCTTGCGCTGGCGCCGACGCTCGAGCGCCACGACCTTGCGCCGTGCCGCCGGCGCGAGGGCGACCTTGGGCAGCTTCTCGGCGATCCCGAAAAGGCGCTCGCGGCGCTCCATTTCGGCCCATACCTCGTCCGGATGTACGCCCGATGCCGCCCACACCACCACCAGGTGATAGAGGAGATCGGCGCTCTCGCGGATTACCGCATCGCTGTCGCCGTGCACGGCGTCGATCACGACTTCCACCGCCTCCTCGGCCAGTTTTTTGGAGACCTTGCCGAGTCCCGCCTGCAGCAGGCGCGCGGTTCGCGACGCGGCAGGATCGCCGCCGCGCGCGGCCAGCACGGCGCGGTAAAGCCGCATGAGCGAATCACTCATGGCCGTACCATACGCCAAGCGGCGAGAATGTGTGATCTGAAAATAGGCAGTGCTCACTGCTCGGCTGAAGCGAGGAGGGATGCGTTGCCTCCGGATGCGGCGGTATTGACCGCGACCACCTGCTCGTTCGCGAAGCGTCTCAGATAGTTTGGACCGCCTGCCTTGGGGCCGGTGCCGGAAAGACCGGTGCCGCCGAACGGCTGCGTGCCGACAACCGCTCCGATCATGTTGCGGTTGACATAAACATTGCCGTTGGCCAGTCGCGCCACGATGCGCTCGACGGTCGATTCGATGCGCGAGTGAATGCCGAGCGTCAGACCAAACCCGTTCTCGGCGATATCGTCAAGCAGGCGATCAAGTCCGTCAGCAGGCCAGCGCACGACGTGGAGAATCGGCCCGAACACTTCTTCTTTCAGGTCGCGGGCGCGATCGAGCATCACGACAGTGGGAGGCACGAAGTAGCCCGCCTGCGGAAGCGGTTTGCCCTGGCTCCATCGGAAGCGCACACGACCTTTGGTTTGCATGCCTGCAATCCAGCGGTCGAGTCTTTCTTTCGCGTCCGCGTCGATCACCGGCCCTACGTGGGTAGACAGCTCGCGCGGGTCGCCCACAGCGAGCTCACGCGCAGCGCCCGTGATCATGTCGATGATCGGTTCTGCTACATCCTCCTGGACGCAGAGAAGCCGCAACGCGGAGCAGCGCTGGCCGACCGAGCGAAATGACGAGGTGATGACGTCATCGGTCACCTGCTCGGGCAGGGCCGTAGCATCGACGATCATGGGATTGATGCCGCCGGTTTCCCCAATCAGCGGCACGATCGCGGCATCTCTTTCGGCAAGACAACGGTTGATCGCGCGACCGACCTCCGTGGATCCGGTGAAGGCAACGCCGGCGACGGCCGAATGCGTGACGAGTGCCGCGCCGATGCGGCCGTCGCCCGGCACGAGATGCAGCGCCGTTGCGGGAATGCCGGCTGCATGCAGGAAGCGCACCGCCTCGCTCGCAACGAGCGGGGTCTGCTCGGCGGGCTTCGCAACAACCGCATTGCCGGCGACCAGCGCCGCACACACCTGCCCAAGAAAGATCGCCAGAGGAAAATTCCACGGGCTGATGCAGACGAAGGCGCCGCGTCCTCGATAGCGCAGCTCGTTGGATTCTCCGGTCGGCCCGGGCATCGTCTGGGCAATCAGCGTGTGCCTGGCCTGTGCCGCATAATAGCGGCACAAATCCACTGCCTCGCGCACCTCGGCGAGAGCGTCATCGAGCGTTTTGCCTCCCTCCAACTGCAGGAGCGCAATCAACCCTGCGCGGTGTGCCTCCAGAAGATCGCTGGCGCGTTCGAGCGCAGCTGCGCGGACTTCTACCGACGTGTCGTCCCATGCGCGAAAGCCTGCACGGGCCAGCTCCATGGCCTCGCTCGCCACCACTTGCGTGGCCTCGATCACCCGACCCGCCACACTGCCATCAACCGGCGAGACTACCGGCCGCGCCACACCGGTCCGCGCCGAGCCGTTCAGGAGCGGCACTGCCTCAACGGCACTCTGCGCGCGGCTAATTTCCGTAAGCAGAGTGGCGAGGCTTGCGCGGTCCCCGAATTCGACGCCCGATGAGTTGCGCCGCTCCGGCGCATAAAGGTCGCGCGGCAAGGGAATGTGCGGATTTCTCGCGTGCGAGGCTTCTCCGATCCGCCGCTCGGGCCTTTCGAGAATTGTTGCAATGGGAACAGCGCGATCGGCAGCAACGGAAACGAATGACGAATTGGCGCCATTCTCCAGAAGCCGGCGGACCAGATACGCGAGCAGATCGCGGTGACTTCCAACGGGCGCATAGACGCGCACGCTCGCGGCCGGCTCTCTCGCCAGCAGCAGCTCATAGAGCACCTCGCCCATCCCGTGCAGGCGCTGAAACTCGTAGCCGTCCACGCCACCTGCATCCGCGATCACGCTCGCGACGGTGAGCGCATTGTGGGTGGCGAATTGCGGGTAAATGTCGGGACGGCACGCGAGCAGCTTGCGCATGCAATGATCGAAACAGAGATCGGTCATGGCTTTGCGGGTGAATACCGGATAATCGCTCAGGCCACGTTCCTGGGCGCGCTTTATCTCGGTATCCCAATAGGCGCCCTTCACCAGCCGCACCATGATGCGCCGGTTGAGTGCTGCCGCGCTTTGCGCGAGCCAATCGATCACCGCAGGTGCGCGCTTCTGGTACGCCTGCACGGCAATTCCAAAACCATCCCATCCGCGCAGAAATGGCTCGGCAAGCACGAGCGCAAACAGCTCGAGCGTGAGCTCCAGCCGGTCCGCCTCCTCGGCATCGATCGTGAAGTTCAGCTCGTGATCGCGCGCAAGGCGGGCCAGATGGACGAGCTTGGGTGTGAGCTCATGCAGCACGCGCTCTCGCGAAATGGGTTCGAAGCGAGGATGCAGGGCCGAGAGTTTGACGGAAATGCCGGGGCGTTCCGGCAGCGCGCGCCCACCCGCGCGAGCGCCGATCGCGGCGATCGCAGCCGCATAGGAAACAAAATAGCGCTCCGCGTCGGCCCCGTTGCGCGCCCCCTCCCCGAGCATGTCAAACGAATAACGCAACTCGCCGTGCGCACCTGCGCGGTTGAGCGCCTCGTCGATGTTCTGCCCGATGATGAAATGCGAGCCCAGAAGCCGCATGGCCTGGCGTGTCGCGGCGCGCAGCGCGGGAAGCCCCAGCCGCTTGAGCAGGCTCTCCAGAATAGTTTCCGGGGTTTCTCCCGGGTGAATGATGCGCGCGGTGACGCCCAGCGTCCAGGCGGAAGCGGAGACAAGGAAAGCGTCGGATTTCACATCGTGCGCCGACCAGTGGCCGCGCGCGAGCTTGTCCTCGATCAGGCGATCGGCGGTCGTCGCATCGGGCACACGCAGCAGTGCTTCCGCCAGCACCATGAGCGCGAGCCCCTCCTTCGTCGACAAGGAATAGGCGTGCAGGAAATCCTCGACGCCGCCGAGGCCGCCCGTTCTTTCCCGAATGCCCTCGATCAGGCCTGTTGCATAGGCGTCAATCCAGCGCTCAGTCGACGGCGCACGCGTCGCCCGCTTGAGCAGCTCAGCCGCGACGCTCTCATCGGAGGGGGCATAAGGGGCGCCGAACGGGGGCGCCATGGAGTCAGCCGCCATGGCTGCTGCTCCCTTCGACAATGCCAGAATTGGATCGCCCATGCGCCGCTTGCTCAAACGATACCATGCCGCACGCTACACATAAGTCGTGGCAGCCGTATTTGGCACGGGTCATCTTGCGCTTTCGCGCAGCATGTTCTCTTCTCCCGCAAGTGTTGTTGAAAACGAGCCAGCGGTGAACTGAGGGAGGCTCTGGCAGGCAAATGCGCGGCGGTGCCATGAAGCTCCTTCACACCTATTTGCGCGTGCTCGAGCTGCTCGGCCCTGAGGTACGCCTCGGCTGGATTCTGGCGCTTGCCAATCTGGCGCTCGCTTCTGCGATGTTTCTCGAGCCGATCCTGTTCGGCCGTATCATCGACACCCTCGCCAACGCGCAAGGACGTCTGGACCAGCTGGCATCGACGCCGTTGCTGGTTCTGGTGGGAGCCTGGGTCGGCTTTGGGCTCTTCATCATCATCTGCAGCACGCTTGTGGCGCTGCACGCCGACCGGCTTGCGCATCGCCAGTATCAGGTGGTGCGCACGAGTTTCTTCGAGCACGTGCTGCAGCTCCCGCTGAGCTATCACACCGGCTCCCATTCCGGGCGGCTTCTGAAGGTGATGCTTACCGGGACGAACACCCTGTGGGCGATGTGGCTTGCCTTCTTTCGCGATCATTTCGCCAGCTTCGTCTCGCTCATCGTGCTGCTGCCGCTCACGTTATTCATAAACTGGCGGTACGGGCTGCTGTTGATCGCCTTATGCGCCGGCTTTGCCGCGCTGATCGCGCTCATTGTGGGTAAGACCGAGCAGATGCAGAGCAAGGTGGAGCGGGTCCACACGCTCGTCGCCGAGCGCACGACCGACACGCTTGGCAATATTGCGCTGGTGCAGAGCTTCGCGCGCGTTGAGCTCGAAGTCGCGGGGATGCGGAAGATGGGCGAGGAAGTGCTCAGCGTCCAGTTCCCCGCGCTGTCCTGGTGGGCTTTGGCGAGCGTGGTCACCCGCGCCTCGACCACCCTGACCATGCTTTCGATCCTCATCCTCGGCGTGTTTTTCTACGTGCATGGCCGCACCACCGTGGGCGAGATCGTGATGTTCATGAGCTTCGCGGGGCTATTGATCTCGCGCCTTGAGCAGGTGGTGAATTTTGCCAACCACATGGTCATGGACGCTCCCAAGCTGCAGGAATTCTTCGATGTGCTCGACACAGATTCAGCCGTGCGCGACCGCCCGGATGCGATCGATCCAGGCCGGGTGCGCGGCCTGATCGAATTCTGCGATGTGTCCTTTTCCTATGACGGCAAGCGGGCTGCGGTCATCGATCTGAGCTTCACGGCACTGCCCGGCGACACCGTCGCTCTGGTGGGAGCGACGGGCGCGGGGAAATCCACCGCGCTCGCGCTTCTGCACCGCGTGTTCGATCCCCAGTCGGGAGTCATCAAGGTCGATGGTATGGATATTCGCGGGCTCACGCTTGCCGGGCTGCGGCGCAATATCGGCGTGGTCTTCCAGGAGGTGCTGCTGTTCAACCGCTCGGTTGCCGAAAACCTGCGCGTGGGCAAACCGGATGCCAGCGAGGAGGAGTTGCGCGAAGCGTGCGAGCGGGCGCAGGTTCTTGATGTGATCGAGCGCCAGGAGCACGGGCTCGACACCCTGGCGGGTGAACGAGGCCGTCTGTTTTCCGGCGGCGAGCGCCAGCGCCTGTCAATTGCACGCGCGCTGCTCAAGAATCCTCCGATCCTCATCTTGGACGAGGCGACGAGCGCGCTTGACGCGATCACCGAAGCGCGCGTGCATGCCGCACTCGCGGAGGTGATGAAAGGGCGCACCACATTCGTTATCGCGCACCGGCTCGCCACGGTCCGCAACGCGAACCGAATCCTGGTGTTCGACGCCGGGCGCATCATCGAAAGCGGCAGCTTCGACGAGCTGGTGCGGCGAGGCGGTCATTTTGCGGAGCTCGCGCGCAGCCAGTTCATGGGCGAGGCGGCAGCCCAGGGCACCCCCCGGCGGACCGGGGCATTCGCCGAGACGTGAGGGGCCTCGAGAGTTCTGCTCCCCCTCAGCCCAGACCTGTCCCCGTCGGGGAAAGGGAGCATGCTGGAGCGCGCTCCGCGACCGGACGCTCACTGCTTGCCACGTTCGTTCTCGCGGTTGTCATTCGGCTGAGCAACGTGGCGCTGCTCGACAATCCAGGCGGTTTTTTTGCCGAATCCGACACGCTCACCTATTGGGCGCTGGGGATGGCGCTGGCTCACCCGGACAGCTTCTGGTCAACTTTATGCTCGCTCACGGACCGCATGCCGCTCTATCCGCTGATGCTTGCGGGCATGCAAAGCGTGTTTGGCAATGCTCCGCGCGTGGTGGCGTTCGCACAAGGGGCCCTGGATGCGAGCACTTGCGTGCTCATTGCTGCACTCGGCTCGCTGGTTGCGCCGCGCGTGGGGCTGCTGGCCGGAATGCTGGCAGCATTCTCGATGACACTGATCGTGCTGAGCAGTCAAATCCTCACCGACACCCTGTTTGTTTTCTTTCTCGCGCTGTGGCTCCTGTGCACCGCACGATTCCTGATCGCGCCAACGACAGCGCTGGCGATCCTGGCCGGGCTTGCAGCAGGCCTTGCGCTCATCACCCGCTCGGCCATTGCATTGCTGCTGATCGCAGCCGTGCCGGTGATGTTTGCCGGCGCATTGGCGCACAACCGGCGCACCATCCGCGCATTGCTCGCTGCAGGTCTATTCGCGGTGAGCGCGACAGCGCCGGTGCTCCCCGTGTTGTGGCGCAACGCATCCGTGTATCACGCGCTGAGCCTCACTTCGCAGACGGGCGACCATCTCGCTTTCTGGATCGTGCCGCTAGTGGCCCAACGCGCAGATGGCACTCCCTATCAGGAAACGGTGAAACAGATGCAGGGGCTCTACCGGGAGCGCCTGGCGCAGCGGCCGGTGAGCGAGCAAGCCAATCCGTTTGTGCAATCGAGCGTGAAGGCTGCCGTCGC
Source organism: Pseudomonadota bacterium (assembly GCA_046733355.1). Classification (GTDB taxonomy): domain Bacteria; phylum Pseudomonadota; class Alphaproteobacteria; order Rhizobiales; family Xanthobacteraceae; genus VAZQ01. The sequence continues at coordinate 45,278 of JBKPOZ010000017.1, forward strand.
TCGGCAAGCCATGGCGCGCCTGCCGCTCTCCGCCTTTGCCGAGGCGTGGATCGAAGGCATCGTCGTCAATCTTGCTTCTCCGGCATTGCTCGCGGACTCACGCGTGCGCGCTTTGCCGAAACCGAATTTCTACGCCATGCCGGGCGCAAGCCTGTGGGAGCGGACGAAGGCTTACTTCCTGGATCATCCCGGGGTTTATCAGGCACTCCTCGCCGCCGGCCTGATGGCCATGGTGCCATTTATCGTTCTCGAGGTGGCCGGCCTCGTGATGCTGGCGCGCGGATTTCCGCGCGCAGCAGTTCTCGCAACCGGCGTGCTTGGCTATTTTCTTCTGCTCAGCGGGCCCGTGGCGGGCCCCAAATACCGCCTGCCGCTGGAGCCGGTGCTGCTCGTGCTCGCCGCCATCACCGTCGCGGCGGTGGCGGACCGCTACATCAAGCGCAGACCGGAGTGAGCACGGAAAGCGCGTTGCGCCTTAGCGCACCGCCGCGAGTGCCGCACCAAGAATCGTCCGCGGTTTGTCAGCGGTGCCGCTTTGCACGAACACCGCTGCCTCATCGATGCCATCGCCTGCAATGGACTGCACCGGAACCGTCCAGGATTTCGGCTGGCCGCTCCAGTCCCCCAATTTCACCCATTGCCGCGCGACGTTGCGATAGGTGATGGTACGGCCCTTGTTCTCGCCGCGCGCGATCGCAATCGTGGCGCTGCGAACCAGGCCGCACAACCACGCCTCGCCGCCAGCGGAGCCGTCTTTCGCCTCAGGCACCGCAACGACTATGCGGCCGTCCGCGAGGCCAAGCGTCAATCCCGCAAGCGACATCGCGCCCTGATTGCGGCTCTTGGCGAGTGCCTTTTCGATTGCCGCCTTGTCGCTTCCGAGCACATGCACGCTGCCGTTGATTACCGCTTGCGGCGTGTAGACCTGCCCGTCTCCGCGCGCATGCGCATAAGCCTTTTGCCGGGCAGTATTGCGTGGCACGGCAAGTGTGTCCTTCCAGCCCAGATAGTCCCAGATATCAATCGGCACGCTTACCGCAACGAGAGACGGGTCGTTGGCAAGTTCGGCCAGGAGCGCGTCGGCAGGCGGACAGGAAGAGCAGCCCTGGCTTGTGAACAACTCTACTACGCCGCGCGGCTCGGTTTGCGCCAGGACGGCGCTGGAGCCGGCGCTGGAGGCGCAAAGGACGGCAAACGCATATGCGGCACAGCGATGCAACATTCGGGTCTTCCCCCGCGAAAGTTTCCCCAAGAGCGCAACTCTACGGAAGGTACACGATCACCCGCCAGTCACATCGAGGTGAGCCGATGCATGCGATCACGCTGCCGAAGCGGTCAACAGATGGCGCAGCACGTAATGGAGGATGCCGCCGTTTTTGAAGTAATCGAGCTCGTCGAGCGTATCGATCCGGGAGATGAGCGGCACGCGGCTAAGTCGACCATCTCCGGCAACGATCTCCGCAAACATGCGCTGCCGCGGCTTCATCTCCCCGTGCAGCCCACGGATGGTGACCTGCTCGTCGCCCTTGAGCCCGAGGGATTGCCAGGAGGTGCCCTCCTCGAAGCAGAGCGGCAGCACCCCCATGCCGATCAGGTTCGAGCGGTGAATGCGCTCGAACGACTGGCAGATCACCGCGCGGACGCCAAGCAGGCTCGGTCCCTTCGCCGCCCAATCCCGCGACGAGCCGCTGCCGTATTCCTTGCCGGCGAACACGACGAGCGGCACGCCTTCGCTCTTGTAGCGCATGGCGGCATCATAGATCGGCATGCGCTGCCGCGAAGGATAGTGCAGGGTCACTCCTCCTTCCACGCCCGGGACCATCTGATTCTTCAAGCGGATGTTGGCGAACGTGCCGCGCATCATCACTTCGTGGTTTCCGCGCCGCGTGCCGTATTGATTGAAATCGGCAGGCCTGACGTTGCGCTCCAGCAGATATTTGCCGGCAGGCGAATCCACCTTGATCGAGCCCGCGGGCGAGATGTGGTCGGTGGTGATCGAATCGAGGAGCAGACAAAGCACGCGCGCTTCAACAATATCGGAGAGCGGCGCCGGGTGCTTGCCCATGCCGACGAAATACGGCGGATTGCGCACATAGGTCGATTTGTCATCCCACGCATAAGTGAGCCCGCCTTTGACCTTGATGGCGCGCCAGTTGGACTCGCCTTTGAAGACGTCCGCATATTGCTTGCCGAACATCTGCCGGGTGATGGTCTTGCGCACCACGCCACTGATCTCGCGGCTCGTTGGCCAGATATCCTTGAGAAAGACCTTCTTGCCGCTCTTGTCCATGCCGAGTGGCTGTTTGAGCAGGTCCGCATACATCGAGCCCGCGAGCGCGTAGGACACGACCAGCGGAGGAGAGGCGAGATAGTTGGCGCGCACGTCCGGATGGACGCGCCCTTCAAAGTTGCGGTTGCCGGACAGCACCGCTGCGGCGACGAGATCCTTGTCGTTGATGGCCTTCGAGATCTCCGGCGCCAGCGGGCCGGAATTGCCGATGCAGGTGGTGCAGCCGAAGCCGACGAGATTGAAGCCGAGCTTATCGAGGTCCTTCTGCAATCCCGATCTCTCGAGATAGTCCGAAACTACCTGCGAGCCAGGCGCGAGCGACGTCTTCACCCAGGGCTTTACATTCAAACCTTTAGCCACGGCCTTGCGCGCGAGTAGCCCTGCGCCGATCATCACATTGGGATTGGAGGTATTGGTGCACGAGGTGATGGCGGCAATCACCACGTCACCGTGGCCGATATCGTGCTTGCGACCCTCGACCGGAACGCGCTTGGCGGGACCCGCCTTGGCAAAATCCTTGTCCAGCGACGTGGCAAGGGAGGGATGCAGGTCGAAGATGTCTTTTGCGCCATCGCCACCCTTGTTGAACTCCTTTTCCATCGCCAGGCCGAAGCCGGTGCGCACATCTTTGAGCGCCACACGGTCCTGCGGCCGCTTGGGTCCGGCGAGCGAGGGCTCGACCTCCGCCAGATCGAGCTTGAGCACGTCGGTGAACACGGGATCAGGGGTCGATCTGGTGCGGTAGAGCCCCTGCGCCTTCGCGTAGGCGCCAACGAGCGCGACCTGCGCGACGGATCGTGCGGTATCGGTGAGATAGCGCAACGTGTCATCGTCGATGGGGAAGAACCCGCAGGTCGCACCATACTCGGGCGACATGTTTCCGATCGTGGCACGGTCGGCGATGGTCAGGCCGGCGAGGCCGGGACCGAAGAACTCGACGAATTTTCCCACGACCCCGAACTGACGCAGCATTTGCGTCACCGTGAGCACGAGATCTGTCGCCGTCACTCCCTCCTTGAGCTTGCCGGTAAGCTTCATCCCGACGACCTGCGGCAGCACCATGGAATAGGGTTGGCCGAGCATGGCCGCCTCGGCCTCGATGCCGCCAACACCCCAGCCCAGGACGGAAAGTCCGTTGACCATCGTGGTGTGGGAATCAGTGCCAACGAGGGTGTCCGGATAGGCAACCTCGGTAACCTTTTTTCCATCCAGCTTCAGCGCAGCCGGTTTGCTCCATACCGTGCGCGACAGGTATTCGAGATTGACCTGGTGACAAATGCCCGTCCCTGGAGGCACCACGCGGAAATTATCGAACGACTTCTGCGACCATTTCAGGAACTCATATCGCTCCCGATTCTGCCGGTATTCCTCTTCGACGTTTCGCTTGAAGGCGGTGTTGCTGCCGAAGAAATTCACCACCACGGAATGGTCGCACACGAGGTCGACGGGAACGAGCGGATTGATTCTTTTTGGATCGCCGCCAAGCGCCTGCATGGCATCGCGCATGGCAGCGAGGTCCACCACTGCAGGCACGCCGGTGAAGTCCTGCATGAGCACGCGCGCCGGGCGAAACGGGATCTCCCGGTCGGATGTCCTGGTTTTGAGCCATTGCGCAACGGCCTGGATATCCGCCTTGGTGACCGTGCGCCCATCCTCATGCCGCAACAGGTTTTCAAGCAACACCTTCATGGAGAAGGGCAGCCGCGAGATGCCTTTCAACCCGTTCTTTTCCGCAAGCGGCAGGCTGTAATATGCGTAGGTCTTGCTGCCGACCTTGAGGGTTTTGCAGCACCTGAAACTGTCCACGGAGGTCATTTTGCGGGGTTCCGATAGAGGCGAAGCGGCGAAGGCGCGCGGCGCGTCTTCTCATTATTGAGCGAAGGAATGGGTTATAGGATTTTTCTCCACCTTCTTCCAGAAAATCGGCGCACCTTGCAAATATGCCCATGGTGACGCGTGTTTCCGGAATCGAACTCGCCTGCGTCCGGGCAGGCCGGCTGGTGTTCGAGGACCTGCATTTTTCCGTCGGCAACGGCGAAATCCTTGCCGTGCGCGGGCCGAACGGCGCGGGCAAATCATCTCTGCTGCGCCTGATTGCCGGTTTCCTCCAGCCCAGCACGGGTCGGCTCACAATCGAGGGCGGCGATCACGAGCTCAGCCTCGGCGAGCAATTGCACTATCTGGGACACCAGGATCCTCTCAAGCCGTCGCTGACCGTCGCTGAAAATCTGGCGTTCTGGCATCGCCTGCTGAGCGGCTCGGGCACGATCGCAAATGCCCTGGAGGCGGTCGGCCTCGGCCCTCTCGCGGATGTCCCTGCGCTCTACCTCTCGGCCGGACAGCGACGGAGGCTTTCGCTCGCACGGCTTGTTGCCGTCCCGCGCCCCGTCTGGTTGCTCGATGAACCTAATTCCGCACTCGACGACTCGGGACAGCTGATCCTGACCGGCATCATGGCAGAGCATGCAGGGCGGGATGGGATCATCATTACGGCCACGCACGGCGCGTTGCAGCTCGACGGCACGAAAGAGTTGATCTTGCAGCCAGCGAGGCCATCAAATCGCAAGAACGCACTACGAGAGACTCGCACGAGCGAGATCCCAGTGTGAGCCCGCTCGTTGCCTTGCTGCGCCGCGACCTGATCCTCGCCATTCGCACCGGCGCAGGCGCGCCGATTGGCGTGCTGTTTTTTCTGATCGTGGTCACGCTTGCGGCGTTCGCGATCGGACCGGATCTTGCCCTGCTTGCCCGTATCGGGCCCGCGATCCTGTGGCTCGGAGCATTGTTGGCCACACTTCTCGGACTAGACCGCCTGCTGGCGCTCGATCACGAGGACGGCTCGCTCGATCAAGTGCTGCTGGCCCGCGCCCCGCTGGAGCTTGCGCTGCTCACGAAGGTGTTGGCGCACTGGCTTAGCGCTGAGGTACCGCTGATAGTGGCCACTCCGTTCCTCGGCGCGCTATTGAATGTGGAGGGCCGCGCAAGCGCCGCTGTCGCGCTTACGATGCTTGTGGGTACGCCGGCGCTGACCTTCATGGGCCTGATCGGCGCTGCCCTCACCGTAACCCTGCGCCGCGGTGGGCTTTTGCTTGCGGTTTTGATCCTGCCTTTCAATATTCCGGTGCTTATCTTTGGCGTTGCGGCCTCGAATGCTGCCATGGCCGGTCTGCCGTTCGCGGCGCCGCTCGCTATTCTCCTGGCACTGACCTTGGTCAGTGGGGTGATTGGAACTGTTGCGGTAGCCATCGCTTTGCGGCAGGGACTGGACTGACGGAATGCGACTGATCGACCTCGCCAACCCTTCGCGGTTTTTGGCGCTAAGCGCCCGGCTCATGCCATGGCTCATTGCCACAACGCTCATCGCCTTCGCGATTGCTCTGCCCGAGGTCTGGCTTGCTCCCGACGACTATCAGCAGGGCGCCACCGTGAAGATCATGTTCATTCACGTGCCGGGCGCATGGCTCGGCCTGTTCGGCTGGGGGCTCATGAGCGCGGCTGCGCTCGGCACGCTTGTCTGGCGGCATCCGCTGGCCGATGTCGCTGCAAAAGCCGCTGCACCCATTGGGGCCGCTTTTACGCTCATGTGCCTTCTAACCGGCTCTCTGTGGGGACGTCCCATGTGGGGAACGTACTGGGTCTGGGACGCGCGACTGAGCTCGGTGCTGGTGCTGTTCCTGATGTATCTCGCGGTGATCGCGCTCTGGCGCACCATGGACGACCCGTCCCGCGCGGCGCGGGCCGCAGCCGTATTCACCCTTGTTGGCGCGATCAATATCCCGATCATCAAATTCTCGGTTGACTGGTGGAACACCCTTCACCAGGGCGCGTCGGTGCTTCGTCTCGGCGGCTCGCGTCTCGACGTGAGCTTTCTCGTGCCGCTCATCGCGATGCTCGTTTCCTTCACGCTCCTTTTCATCACGTTGCATGTTGCAGCCATGCGCAATGAGATCATGCGTCGACGTATTCGCACAATGCTGATGATGCAGGCGGAAGCCGCGGCAGGTTAGCAGCATGCACCTTGGTCCCTATGCGCCGTTCATTCTGAGCGCCTACGGTGCTGCAGCCGCGATTGTCGCGGGCCTTATTGTTTGGGTCGTGCTCGACCGGCGTCACTTGCGCCGCATGTTCGAGCAGACAGAAATGAAAGGCATGAGCCGACGCTCCGCACGGGACCTCGAGACATACACGTGAGCACGCCGCAAACGACGCGCGAAGTTTCCGCTCATTCCCGCGCAAGCGGGAATCCAGAAGAAGCTGGGTCCCCGCTTTCGCGGGGACGAGCGGCAGAGGGCCGCGGGGCATCGCGCCTCATCCTGGTTGTTCCGCTGCTCGCGTTCCTCGCGCTTGCCGCACTCTTCTTTTTCCGGCTCGGCAGCGGCGATCCCTCCCGCATTCCCTCCGCTCTGATTGGACGTCCCGCACCGCAGCTTGCACTGCCGGCGCTGCCCGGGCTGCAGCGCGACGGCGTGCCGGTCCCCGGCTTCGATGCGACGAGCTTCAAGGGGCACGTTACCGTTCTCAACGTATGGGCCTCATGGTGCGTGCCCTGCCGCGACGAGGCTCCGCTCCTGATAGAGCTTGCTGCCGACGCGCGCATCCGCCTCCTCGGCATGAACTACAAGGATCAGTCTGAGAACGCGCGGCGATTTCTCGCCCAGTATGGCAACCCGTACGTCGCGAATGGCGTGGACGCGAATGGTCGTGCCGGCATCGAATGGGGCGTGTACGGCGTGCCGGAAACGTTCGTGATCGATCGCGCGGGAATCGTCACCTACAAGCTTATTGGGCCCATCACGTCCGACAATCTGCAGACGCATTTGCGACCGGAGATCGAACAAGCCCTGGCCGCACCACGCGAGGGTTAGCGGGACCTACTCCTCGGGCGCCGGCGCCGCGTATTTTGTCATCAGCGGAAACTGGAGGGCGGCGAACAGGAAGGTCAGCGGCAGGACGCCAAACACCTTGAAGCTCACCCAAACATCCGTGCTCTGCGTGCGCCAGACGATCTCGTTGAGCACCGCGAGCATCAGAAAAAACAATGCCCAACGAATGGTCAGCTTGCGCCAGCCGTCTTCCGTGAGGTGGAATACGGAATCGAACACCACACCAAGAAGCGGCTTGCCGAAAGCAAGCCCGCCGAGCAACACGCCTGCAAACAGCAGATAGATGATGGTCGGCTTGAGCTTGATGAAGAGCTCGTCGTGCAGCACCAGCGTCAGCGAGCCAAACACCAGTACGACCGCCACGGTGATCAGGGGCATGAGCGGGAGATGCCGCGTGAGCGCGTAGGAAACAACGAGCGCGAGCACCACCGCAGCCATGAACACGGCGGTCGCGACAAAGATGCCGACGCGCTCACCCGAGGCGATGCTCGCAGGCAGGAGCGGCCCGACAAAAGGAAGGAACAGCGCGGGCCGCGCATTTGCAACAAAGAACAGCAGCAGGGGCCCGATATCCAGCACAACCTTGAGCCCGGGATGGAGCTGAACTTTTTTGCTGTTCGCCTTCGGTGCCATCCTATTCGAGCCCTGCAACGGCACGGGCAAATTCCCGGGCGGAGAAAGGCGCGAGATCCTCGATGCCTTCGCCAACGCCAACAAAGTGCACGGGCAGGCCGTATTTCGCCGCAATGGCCACCAGGATGCCGCCGCGCGCAGTGCCGTCGAGCTTCGTCATCGCGAGCCCTGTGACGCCCGCTACTTCGCGAAAGATCTCTACCTGAGAGAGCGCGTTCTGCCCGACTGTGGCATCAAGCACAAGCAGCACCGCCTGGGGTGCCGAAGGATCGCTCTTCTTCATCACGCGCACGATCTTCTGCAGCTCATCCATCAGCGCCGACTTGTTCTGCAGGCGCCCCGCGGTGTCCACCAGCACGAGGTCGACCTGGCCGCGTTGCGCCTGCGCAATTGCATCGAAAGCAAGGCCCGCGGGATCGGCGCCCGGGGCGCGCGCGATCACCTCGGCGCCGCTGCGCGTGCCCCAGATCTTGAGCTGATCAATGGCAGCCGCGCGAAACGTGTCACCCGCAACCAGCATCACCGAGCGTCCTTGCGCGCGAGCCTTGGCGGCGAGCTTGCCAATGGTCGTGGTTTTGCCCGAGCCGTTGACCCCCACCACCAGCACGACAAAGGGCTTTGCGGAGTCCATGACCATGGGCTTCGCCACAGGCTCCAGCACTTTCTCGATCTCTGAAGCCACGACGGCTTTCACCTCGTCGGCAGTGATGGACTTGTCATAGCGGCCCTCGCCGACCGCGGTCGCAATCCTGCTCGCGGATTCAATCCCGAGATCTGCCCGGATCAGCACGTCCTCGATGTCGTCGATCATCCGCTCGTCAAGCCGGCGCTTGACCACGAGATCGTTGATCGCTCCAGTGAGCGAGCTGGAGGTGCGTTTGAGCCCGCCGCTGAGCCGCTGCCAAAAACTTCGCGGGGCGTCGTTGCTGTCGTTCATGCAGGCGCCGTGATAGCCATTTCGATATGACTTCTGAAGAGATAACGGAGCGGCTCCTTTATCGCGACGGTCTGATGCTGGTGATCGACAAACCCGCCGGACTGGCCGTGCACAAAGGCCCAAAGGGCGGCGAGAGCCTGGAGGACCATTTCGATGCACTGCGGTTCGGGTTGCCGCGTGCGCCGGCGCTCGCGCACCGCCTCGACCGCGATACCTCCGGATGTCTTGTGCTTGGCCGGCATCGCAAGGCTCTGGCCGAGCTCGGTCGCTTGTTCAAGGCGGGACGCATAGGCAAGACGTATTGGGCCGTTGTTGAAGGCGGACCCACGCAAGACGAGGGCCGTATCGATCTCCCGCTGGGCCGCAAGGATGCAACGCGCGGCTGGTGGATGCGCCACGACCCGCACGGGCAGCCCGCCTTGACGACCTGGAAGCTGCTGGGACGGAACGAAGACAGCGGACACCGCCTCAGCTGGCTCGCGCTCGAGCCGTTGACCGGGCGCACGCATCAGTTGCGCGTGCATTCTGCGGCCATGGGCTGGCCGATCCTCGGCGACAGCGTTTATGGCAATGCGTTGCGCCGCGCAGGCGAGCTCCTGCAGCTCCACGCGCGCGAGATCGTCGTGCCGCTCTACAAAAACCGCAAGCCCATCGCGGTCACCGCGCCGGTGCCTTTGCACATGCACGCCTTACTGCAAGCGTGTGGCTGGCCCGGCGAGACGTTCAGGCTGGTGGATTAGCGCATGTCCCGGAGAAGTGGGAACCGGTTTTCCGATAAGGACATGCGCAACCCAAACGATCTGCAGCGCCTAATAGAGGGTGGCCTTGATCCGCTCGGGCGCCGATCGATCGTACTCGGGGCCTCCCACTTTGCCCTGCGTGAGATCGGCGAGGATCGTGCCCGTGCTGGGCAGGCTCTCCCGCTTGACGTGGCGCATGGGGTCCCAGAGCTTCGAGCGCACGATGGCTTTCGCGCACTGGAAGTAAATCCGGTCAACAGAAACGATAATGACTGTGCGCGGCGCCTTGCCTTGCACGACGAAAGTTTCGGTCAGTGCCGGGTCCGTGGAAATTTGTGCACGGCCGTTGACCCGGATGGTCTCGCCGCATCCGGGGATCAGGAACAACAGCGCAACGCGCGGATCGTGCACGATGTTGCGCAGCGTATCGATACGGTTATTGCCGCGCCGGTCGGGAATGAGCAGCGTCTTGTCGTCGGCGACGCGCACAAACCCGGGATCGTCTCCGCGCGGGGAGCAATCGAGCCCGTCGGGACCTGCGGAGGCGAGCGCGAAGAACGGAGCCGCCTCGATGAATGCCCGATACGCCGGTATGATCCGGTTCGTTTCTTTTACGACCGATGGACCGAACGGCGCGCCGTATAGCTGTGCCAGCTGATCAACGCTGGTGACCATGCAGGTATCGGTCGCAACGTCATGCGTCATTTGCTGTGATCCAGTTAGGGCAGAGATTAGCACGGCAGGGGCGCTGCCGCGATCAATCGCCGACCATCGTGTCCTGTGATGCGAACATCCGCGATCGTGCAAGGCGCAACGGGCGAACTCAGCCGGACAGGCGTGAATTGTTCCGTGCGCGCGATCGTCGCTGATTCCGTCAGCACGTGCACGGTTCGGCCGATCTGGCCTGCGAGATGCTGGCGCAGGGCGGCGGCGCCTTTTTGTCGCAGGCGCCCCGCGCGTTCCTTGATGACCGTACGTGGCACCTGCGGCATGCGCGCTGCCGGCGTGCCGGGCCGGGGAGAGAACGGAAATACATGCAAGTGCGTCAACGCGCATTCCTCGACCAGGTCCAGCGAGCGCGCAAACATTTGCTCGCTCTCAGTGGGAAATCCCGCGATCAGATCGGCGCCGAAGACAATGTCGGGGCGGAGCGCGCGTAGCTGCGCGCAAAACTCAATGGCATCGCCACGAGAGTGGCGTCGCTTCATGCGCTTTAGCATGAGATCGTCTCCCGCCTGCAGCGAGAGGTGCAGATGCGGCATCAGTCGGCGTTCGGTTGCGACGGCATCGAGCAGATCGCGGTCCACCTCGACAGCATCGATCGAGGAGAGCCGCAGACGCGCCAGCTCGGGCACGTGCTTGAGGATCTGCTTGACCAAATGTCCGAGGGTCGGCGAGCCTGGCAGCCTGGCGCCATAGCCGGTGAGATCCACCCCGCTCAGGACAACTTCCTTGTAGCCGCGCGCGCACAACCGGCGCACTTGTTGCATCACCTCACCCATGGGGACCGACCGCGAATTGCCGCGTCCGTACGGGATCACGCAGAACGTACAGCGGTGATCGCAACCGTTCTGCACCTGAACGTATGCACGGGCGCGGCTGCCGAACCCATCTATCAGATGGGCAGCCGTTTCCTTCACGCCCATGATGTCGTTGACGCGAACCTTCTGTTCGAGGGTAGGGTCCAGATGCATGGGAGTGCAACGCCACTCCCGCCATGTCTCTGCGCTTAGCTTCTCCTCGTTGCCGAGGACGAGGGAGACCTCCGGCATGGCTGCAAAGCTCTGCGGCTCAATCTGAGCCGCGCACCCGGTCACCACGATCGCGACATTCGGATGCTCGCGCTTGAGACGCCGGATGGTCTGATGCGACTGGCGCACTGCTTCGCCGGTGACCGCGCATGTGTTGATGATAAAGGCCTCGCCGATCCCGGCCGCTTGCGCTGCCTGGCGCACAACTTCTGATTCGTAGGCGTTCAGCCTGCAGCCGAACGTGACCACCTCGATCGTCATGGCTGCGTGCCTCGAAGCCTCGTCAGCACACCGGGTCCTTGAACAGCGCGGCATCGAAGCGGCCCTGGCGCTCGTATTCAACAGGGCCGGTCATGAGAACGTGATCATCGCGCGCGCGCCATTCGATGTGAAGAGCGCCTCCCGGAAGCGTCACGTTCATGTCGCGCGTTGCATGGCCAAGCCACGCTGCCGCGACGGCAGCAGCACACGCCGCTGAGCCGCACGCCTTTGTCAAGCCGGCGCCGCGCTCCCACGTGCGCACCTCGATGTGCGAAGGGGAGAGCACATGCGCAAGCGAGATATTGGCGCGCTCGGGAAAGATCGCATGATGCTCGAGCGTCGGGCCGAGCGTGGCCAGATCGTATGCACCGGGGTCTGCAACAAAGAACACTGCGTGCGGATTGCCCATGCTCAGCGCGCAGGCCGGTGGCAACGGTAGCCCCTTCCCCGATTCTACATGAAACTGAATCCGCGCGGTGTCGTCCACAGCGCGAGCGAGCGGAATCTCATTCCAGGAAAACCGAGGTTTGCCCATGTCAACGGTGCAGGTGTGCGCCGCAGCGCCCTTCCAGCAATTGAGCACTCCCGCGCGTGTCTCGAATGCGACCGAGCCTTTGCCGGTCTCCTCGAATATCAGCTCGGCGATGCACCGCATGCCGTTGCCGCAGGCCTCCGCTTCCGATCCGTCCCGGTTATAGATACGCACATAGCCATCGGTGCCCGGTGTGCGCGGCGCATAAAGGGCCATCAATTGATCATACGGGCCGGCCTGCGAGCGCGCGGCGGCGCGCGCCTCGGCGTTGCTGATCACACCCGCCCGAACGCGCATGTCGACCACAACAATCTCGTTGCCCAGACCATTCATTTTGGTGAAAGTGCGATCAGCGAGCACGCTCATGGCGCGGCTTATATGGGCAATCGCGCAGGCTTGGCCAGTCTGCGCGTCGCGACGCGCATGATCTGGCCGCCCTGCATTTCTTGACACTGCGGGGCATGACCGCCATAAGCGGGCGATGCGATAAGGGCACCGTGGGTGCTGCCTTACGCGCGGATTCCCACGAGGCAGAACCATGTTTGCGGTCATCAAGACCGGCGGCAAGCAGTACCGGGTCAGCGCCCAGGATGTAATCAGGATCGACAAGATCCGAGGCGAGCCCGGCGAGGTCGTGCAGTTTGCCGAAGTGCTCATGCTCGGCGGGGACGATATCAGCATCGGCAAGCCGACAGTAAAAGGCGCGTCCGTGGCAGCAGAAGTGCTGGAACAGGGGCGCGGGCCTAAAATCATCGCCTTTAAAAAGCGGCGCCGAAAGAATTCCCGCCGCAAGCGCGGGCATCGGCAGGAATTCACGCTCGTGCGCGTAACCGAGATTCTCACGGATGGCGCTAATCCCTATCGCTCCGAGAAGCCTCGACCCGGAGCCTCACCACCCAACGAGACGTGAAACTTCCGGCGTAACCAAAACGGGCGAAGCGCTCGAGCGCGTCTCGCGATTGTCACAAAGGCGGTCTATATAGCGGAAGCACAGGATTTCGGGCCATGGCTCACAAGAAAGCAGGCGGGTCATCCCGCAACGGCCGCGACTCCCATAGTCAGCGGCTGGGACTGAAAATATTCGGTGGCCAGCACGTGCTTGCCGGCAACATCATTGCGCGCCAGCGCGGGACCAAGTGGCATGCGGGTGCCAATGTGGGCGTAGCCAAGGATCACACCTTGTTTGCTTTGAGCGACGGTCGCGTGGAGTTCCGTACCAGAACCAAGGGCCGCGTCTTCGTGTCCGTTCTGCCGAGCACGGAAGCAGCGGCCGAATAGATCGGCGGCATTTTACCCGCCGGCATTCCGTTCAACCGGCGGGCTCTCGGGCACCTTGCGGGCTGGGACGGCGGGCCGGCTCCCGTATGCGCAAGGAACCCGCGCAATGGCTCTCCTCGACCACGCGCTCACGCAACCAGTTTCCTCGCTTCCGCGACTGACCACCGAGCGTCTGCTCTTACGCGCGCCGCAGCCGGCCGATGCGCAGGCATTAGTCGCTCTCCTGAATGATCGTCGCATTGCGGAAAATACATTGCGTATTCCGCATCCCTACACCATCGCGGACGCGCGCGCGTTCATCAATTCGGCAAATGCCGGCGACGGCGAGATCGTTTTTCTGATCACCCGAAAGAGCGTTGGCGTCATCGGCGCGTGCGGCATTGCGCGACTGACCTTTGCAGGACCCGAGCTCGGCTACTGGATCGGGGTGCCATTCTGGGGACTTGGTTACGCGACGGAAGCGGCGCGCGCGCTCATTGAGTACGTGTTCGACGAGCTTGGACACGAATTTTTGCTCGCCGGCGCGCGCGTGAGCAACGCTGCTTCGCGCCGGGTACTCGAAAAATGCGCATTCAAATGGAGCGGTGTGGCGCTCGGGCGCATCCGCGCATTGAGCGTTTCCGTGCCGATCGATCGATATTGTCTCGAACGGAGCCACTGGCGGCTGCGCCAAAACGAGATTTGAATTGCGCCCCTGATGGTGTGCGCCTGCGCATGCCGAAAAAGCTGCGTGGTGTTCAAATCTGGCATGACTTTCAGGCATTGGAACTCACAATCGCACATCAAAACCGTTGACAGGCGAGGGCAGAATTACCAGAATGAATTGTACGCGCCTGACTGCTCCTTTGTTGTTGAGCGGCGCGAGACCAAGACCCAACACGGAGGTGGAATGCCCCCGGGATATTCAAGCCGCGATGATCGCCGCGGCATCGTTCGGGTTGCGGCGTAGCGGCAAATTGGCGAACGGCAGCGTCGGGAGCGGCCTCTTGGGCCGCATCAGTAAGGCAAGGCCCTGCTTGGCCCCTCCCGACGAGTGCTCAAATGGTTAAACGTGGTGTTTTGATCTGAGGCGCGCGGGCTCAAGGCCCAGCGTGGTCTCTTCTTTTTTGTTGTTGGCCACCGCATATGCGGGGTCATGAAATTCCTCGACGAAGCCAAGGTGTATATCCGCTCCGGCGACGGCGGGAACGGCTGCGTCTCGTTTCGACGCGAGAAGTTTCTGGAATTTGGCGGCCCAAATGGGGGTGATGGCGGCAAAGGGGGCGATGTTGTCGCCGAAGCCGTCGAAGGGCTTAATACCCTCATTGATTACCGTTACCAGCAGCATTTCAAGGCCAAGAACGGCGGTGCCGGAATGGGCAAGGACCGGCACGGCGCAAACGGTGCGGACGCCGTGCTCAAAGTGCCGGCCGGAACCCAGGTGTATGCGGAGGACGGCGAGACTGTGCTCGCGGATCTCACTAGGGTTGGCCAGCGCGCGGTGCTTGCGCGCGGCGGAAACGGCGGCTTCGGCAATGCGCATTTCAAGAGCTCGACCAATCGCGCGCCGCGGCGCGCCAATGCCGGCCAGCCCGGGGAACAGCTCACGATCCGCCTGCGCCTGAAGCTGATCGCGGATGCCGGCATCGTGGGCCTGCCGAATGCCGGCAAATCCACGCTGCTCGCGGCCGTCAGCGCCGCCAGGCCAAAGATTGCGGACTATCCTTTCACAACGCTTCACCCGCAGCTCGGAGTGGTCGAAATCGACGGCCGCGCATTCGTGCTCGCCGATATTCCCGGGCTGATCGAGGGTGCCCATGAGGGAAGCGGCCTGGGGGACCGTTTTCTTGGTCACGTCGAACGCTGCCGGGTGCTCGTGCACCTCGTCGATGGGACGGTGGAAGATGCGGCCAGCGCGTACACGACCGTGCGCACTGAGCTCGCAGCCTATCGGCATGGGCTTGCAGACAAACGCGAGATCGTGGCGCTCAACAAACTCGACGCGATCACACCGGCGGAGCTGAAAGTGCAGAAAGACCGGCTTGCCCGCGCGATGAAGAAAGTCGGTCGGCACGAGGAGCAGCCGTTTGCAATTTCACCCGCAACTGGAGCAGGCGTGCGTGAACTACTGCGCAGGGTGCTGACCGCGATCGACCAGGAACGCGCGAAGCATGACCAGATACCTGAACCCGCGGCCTGGCAGCCGTGAGCCGGATGGCTTCGCTCCATGATTACTGCAGTAGCTCGATCAGCGTCTTAGCGTCCTTGGGCGCAGCACTCTTCTGATCGTTATCGAAATAAACGAACACGGTGCGGCGTTGCCGCCGCCAGTTCCGAATGTGGCGCACCCAGGCCCGCAAGGTCTTTTGTGAATAATTGTCCCGGTAACGGCCACCCGGACCGTGGCCGCGCACATAAACGTGCCGTGCCGTCACCCGCCATGGCGCGGGCGCATCATGGTGATCGGAAAGACAGAGCGAAATATTTGCGCGGCGCAGGAGCTCGAATATTTCCTCGTCATACCAGCTGTTGTGACGGAACTCGAAAGCATAGAGGTGCGAGCGCGGCAGCATCTTGAGAAAGGACGCGAGGCGTTCCGTATTTTTCGTGAAGCGTGCCGGCAGCTGGAAAAGAACCACACCCACTTTGGGCGCCAGCGTCTTGAGCCGGGTTTCCATCAGTGCGATCGAGTTCTCGCATTTTTCCGTCAGGCGCTTCCAGTGGGTGATGAATTTCGATGCCTTCCAGGCGAAGAGAAAATCTTTCGGCGTCTGATCGCACCAGGCACCCACTGCCTCGAGCGACGGCGTGCGATAGAACGATCCGTTGATTTCGGCGGTTGCAAACTGCGTCGCATACCACGCGAGCCAATTCTTCTTGGGCACATCGGCGGGGTAGAACGGCCCGCGCCAGCCGTCATAGCTCCACCCCGAGGTCCCGATCCAAATCCCGCCGAGACGCGGTTTGCCTGCCTTTTTAGGCCCCTTCTTGGCCTGACGTCGCGCGCGCATGCTAGACAACGCCGCACACGCGACAATGGTTTTCGCAGCCAGTTCGTTTCCATCCCATGCGCTCCAAGCTTCCCGCGCTCGACGACTTCCGGCGCATCGTCGTGAAAGTCGGCTCCTCGCTGCTCGTCGATCACGAGCGCGGCCGCCTCAAGCATGATTGGCTCGCGTCCCTGGCCGACGATATTGCAGCCATGCATCGCGCGGGCCGCGATATGTTGGTCGTATCCTCGGGCGCGATTGCGCTGGGATGCTCGGTGCTGCGCCTGGCGCCGGGTCCGCTCCGCCTTGAGGACAGCCAGGCGGCGGCCGCCGTAGGGCAAATTGCACTGGCGCGTACCTGGTCCGAGGTTCTGGGCCGTCATGGCATCACTACAGGTCAGGTGCTGGTCACGCTGCAGGACACTGAAGAACGGCGGCGCTATCTCAACGCGCGCTCCACGCTCAACAAACTCCTGGAGATGCGCGCTGTCCCCGTGATCAACGAGAACGACACGGTGGCCACCAATGAAATCCGTTATGGCGACAACGATCGGCTGGCGGCACGCGTTGCGACAATGGCAAGCGCCGATCTCCTCGTTCTCCTTTCAGACGTCGAGGGACTTTACGAAGCGCCGCCCAACGATCGCCCGGAGGCGAAGCGCATCCCCGTGGTTGAGCGCATCACTCCGGCGATCGAGATGATGGCAGGCGCGGCAGGCTCGGGCCTCTCGCGCGGCGGCATGCAGACCAAGATCGAGGCAGCGAAAATTGCTACCGGAAGCGGCACACACATGGTGATAGGCTCGGGCCGCATATCGCACCCGCTTACCGCCATTGCGGAAACCGGGCGGTGCACCTGGTTCCTGACGGATGCGAGCCCGCTCGCAGCGCGCAAGAAATGGATCGCCGGCACGCTCGAGCCGAAAGGCAGTCTCACCATCGATGCCGGTGCGGTGGCGGCGCTGCGGGACGGCAAGAGCCTGCTGCCCGCCGGGATTCTGCGCGTTGACGGATCCTTCGCGCGGGGCGATGCCGTGGTGATCCGCGGCCCCGATGGGGCCGAAGTGGCTCGCGGGCTCGTCGCCTATGATGCCGAAGATGCAGGAAAAATCCGCGGCCGGTCTTCGGCTGAAATACTGTCCATTCTGGGCTTTGCGCGCCGCGCCGAGATAATTCACCGGGATGATCTGGTCCTGGGCCGGGCTTGAGGCCTCATCCTGAAGGACCCTGCCCTCAGCCACATGATGAGTGAAGAGAGCGCCGGGTCTGAGCCAGCTTCGGTCTGCTGGCCAAGTCCGCCGACCCGGCGCCGTCGCGCCGCCTCCGCGGGTGGTTGCGGCGCTTGGACAAAAGAAGACCCCGGCGCCCGAAGGGCCAGGGTCTGTCGCCGGATGGGTGAGGGGTTGGGGGGCTGGGGGCACGCCACCCGGCGTTAGGCTGGCAACTCGCAAAGCCTGTTTCCGTTCCAAGCATACGCAAATTATTTTTTTCGGGTGCGCCGCCCTCGCGCCTGCCGATCGACCGGCTGGCGCGGGCTGGGCGGCAGGTCGACGTGCGTTCCATCCGGGAACTCGACGTAGCGGCTCTGGACGCGAAAATGCCCGGGACCCCGCCTGCATGCCTCGACTACATACCGGGTACCGACCGGAAAACGCTCGGGCAAACGGTGCAACTGCGAATGCATGGCTCCCTCCTGGAAAGCTTTGGCCCATGACCGTGAGCAGGCGGCTAATGCCCGATCGGAGTTGTCGTTCCCACTCGAGCGCAAACTCTGAGCCGGGTCTGTGCACCGCTGTGGAAATCGCGAATATCGACAGCAGGTATCAGAGATCGAAGCCGTTCTCGCGCGCCAGGGCGCTGAGCGAGATTTCGGGGCGAGCACCCAGGTGCTGGATCACCTCGGCCGCTACGAGAGCGCCGAGCCGCGCACAGTCGCGATGCTCGGCAGCCCGTGCCATTCCCACCAGAAAGCCCGCCGCGAAAAGGTCGCCCGCCCCGGTCGCATCAACGACGCGGTCGACGGGGGATGCGGCAACGGCTTCGGTCTGTTCGCGTGTGACGATCAGAGCTCCCTTCTCGCTTCGCGTCACCGCGGCGAGGCGAGCGTGCTTGCGTAATTGGTTCAATGCGGTGTCGAGGTCGGCAGTTTGATACAGGCTGTGAAGCTCGCGTTCATTGGCGAACAGCAGATCGACCGTGCCATCCCGGATGAGATCAAGAAATTCCGCGCGATAGCGGTCGACGCAGAAGGCGTCCGAAAGCGTGAGGGCGACGCGACGCCCGGCCGCATGGGCGATTTTCGCAGCCTTGAGAAATGCTTCTTTCGCGTGCGGGGGATCCCACAGGTACCCTTCGAGATACACGATCTCGGATGCGGCTATGTCCTCTCCGTCGATATCCCTAGGATGCAGATCCTGTGCGGCCCCGAGATACGTGTTCATGGTGCGCTCGCCGTCCGGCGTGACGAGCACATAGCAACGCGCCGTGGATGGGCCACTCGCGGCAGGAGGGGTCGAGAACGACACACCCGCAGCCCGGATGTCGTGTGTGAACACGCGACCGAGCTCGTCATCGCGCACTCTGCCGACGAACGCGGCTCGCGCGCCAAGCGAGGCGACCCCGACCGTGGTATTTGCAGCCGAGCCGCCCGAGACCTCGACCGCCGGGCCCATTGCGTCGTAGATCGCTGCGGCACGCTCCTCGTCGATCAGTGCCATCGCGCCCTTGCGCATGTTGTGCCTGATCAGAAAGTCGTCCTCGGTGCGCGCGATCACATCCACGATCGCGTTGCCGATCCCAAGCACGTCGAAGCGAGCTGCAGGCATATCAGCACCCAAAGCGGCGCGCACTATACCGGGCGGAAGGTCTCAGGCAATCGGCGCATCCGCTCTCATCCCTTGCACGGCCGTCGCGCGTCATGCGATGCAGCCCCGAGGAGAGGTTCTCGATGAGCTTGAAGCAGCGGGTATTCTCGGGCGTGCAGCCAACCGGAAATCTGCACCTCGGCAACTATCTGGGAGCGATCGTCAAGTTCGTGGCGCTGCAGCAGCACTACGACTGCATCTACTGCATCGTCGATCTGCATGCCATCACGGTATGGCAGGACCCGGCAGAGCTGCCCAAGATGATCCGCGAAGTGACGGCTGCATTCATCGCCTGCGGCATCGATCCGAAAAAAAACATCGTCTTCAACCAGAGCCAGGTTGCCGAGCACGCGGAGCTAGCGTGGATATTTAACTGCATTGCCCGGCTGGGGTGGCTCAATCGCATGACCCAGTTCAAGGAGAAGGCGGGAAAGGATCGCGAGAACGCCTCGGTCGGTCTCTACGCGTATCCCACGCTGATGGCCGCCGACATCCTCCTCTACCGCGCCACCCATGTGCCGGTGGGAGAGGACCAGAAACAGCATCTCGAGCTCGCGCGCGACATCGCGCAGAAGTTCAACAATGATTTCGCTGCGTCCATTCGCGCCCACGACCATTCCGACGCGTTCTTTCCATTGCCCGAGCCCCTGATTCAGGGGCCGGCAACGCGCGTAATGTCGCTGCGCGACGGAACGAAGAAAATGTCGAAGTCGGATGCCTCGGACCAGTCACGCATCAACCTCACGGATGACGCGGATACGATTGCCCACAAGATCCGCAGGGCGAAGACGGATCCGGCCGTCCTGCCCGGCGAGGAAAAAGAACTGGCGCAGCGACCCGAGGCTGACAATCTCGTGGGAATCTACGCAGCCCTTGCAGAAGCGAGCAAAGCAGACATCCTCAAACAGTTCGCAGGCGCGCAGTTCTCCACGTTCAAGTCCGCCCTCGTCGATCTCGCGGTCGCCAGGCTCTCTCCCATCAATGCCCAGATCAAGCGCCTCGTAGCCGACGCTGCGTACATCGATGCGGTGCTTGCCGAGGGCGCCGCGCGCGCACAGACGATCGCCGCGCAAACCATGCGGCAAGTCAAGGATATTGTCGGCCTTGTTCATCGCTGATGCCAAAGGGGCTGCCTGACGCCGTTCGCGCAATCTGAGCCCTATTGTCGCCACACCAACCAACGTGGCAAGATTCCCGCTTATGTCCGCACTGGGCAGAGCAAGTCGATGAAGAAGAAGCGCCGCAGCTACGAAGCCGGGCACTCGCCGAAGTTTCTCGTGGTCATTGACGACTCGCCCGAATGCGATCGCGCCTTGTACTTCGCAAGTCGCCGCGCGTTGCGCATCGGCACGACCGTGCTGATGCTGCGGGTCATCGAGACGCATGATCATTCGCAACAATGGCTTGGCGTGGCCGACATCATGCGCGCGGAGGCGCATGAGGAAGCGAACGCCGTGCTCGACCGCCACGCGGCGCGTTCCGCAGCCATGACGGGAGTAATGCCGCAACGCGCCATCCGCGAGGGCGACAAGGCCGAGGAGCTTCTCAAGCTGATCGACGATGACGAGGATATCGCGCTGCTCGTGCTTGCGGCCGGAGTGGGACCTGAGGGACCCGGTCCCCTGGTTTCAAGCGTCAGCAAGACTGCCGGCGAGTTTCCCATTCCGCTCGCAATTGTGCCGGGGAATCTTACCGACGAAGAGCTCGATGCCGTTTCATAAACCAAAGCCGCGCGCGCGGCGCTTGAAGTTCACTGCCGAGGAGCCACTTATTAGCCAAGAACGGCGCCTGCGCGGGTCCGGCGCTGTACCCGAGGAGATCGGCCATGTTCATTCAGACGGAGGCTACGCCTAATCCGGCGACCCTCAAGTTCCTGCCGGGGCGGACGGTGCTGGCGGGTGGCACCCTCGATATGCGAGACGCAGAGACGGCGGCGCAATCGCCGCTCGCAGAGCGTCTGTTTGCGATCCAGGGCGTATCGGGCGTGTTCTTCGGCTCGGACTTCGTCGCCGTTACCAAATCGGCCGGCGAATGGCAGCAGCTCAAGCCCTCTATTCTTGGCGCGATTATGGAGCATTTCATGTCCGGCGCGCCGATCACGCGCGCCGAGACAAGCGGCGCATCCGTCGGCAGCGAGGAGTTTTTTGCTCCTGAAGATTCGGAAACCGTCGCCACTATCAAGGAGCTGATCGAGGCCCGCGTGCGCCCCGCGGTCGCCAACGACGGCGGCGACATCACCTTTCGCGGGTACAAAGACGGTATTGTCTATCTTGACATGAAAGGTGCGTGCTCCGGCTGCCCATCCTCGACCGCGACACTGCGGCACGGCATCGAAAATTTGTTGCGCCATTACCTGCCTGACATCGTCGAGGTCAGGCCCATGGGACAGTGAGACACCTCTTGTAAGCTCGCCCGCGGACGCGGCGTCGGCACGCGCCCGCATGCGGACGAGGTGAGCGATGCGCGTTCTTGCAATCGACACCGCGCTTGACGCCTGCTCCGCCGCCCTGCTCGATCTGAATACGCGCGGCATCGTTGCGAGCGAGACGCTCCCGATGGTGCGCGGTCACGCCGAAGCGCTGATGCCGCTCGTCGCCCGCGTTATGGACCAAGCCGCAATTGAGTTCACCGAGCTTGACCGGATTGCGGTCACCACCGGGCCTGGAAGCTTTACGGGAGTCCGGGTAGGCATTTCGGCGGCGCGCGCCATTGCGCTTGCTGCCGCCAAGCCTGCTATCGGGCTCTCGACCTTGGCCGCCTTTGCTGCTCCGCTGATTGCGGAGGACGACAGCACAAACGTCGTGGCGGCGATCGATGCGCGCCATGCGCACGTCTATCTGCAGGTGTTCGGGCGAGGTGGGCGCACCCTCGTCTCGCCCCGGATTGCGACGGTGCGGGATGCGCTACGCCTGTCTGTGAGCGGACCCGCCCGTCTGGTCGGCTCCGGCGCGCAAATGCTCGCAACGGCGTGGCCGAAGGAAACGGAGCCGCCCCTCCGGGTCGACAGCCCAGGAGCTCCCGAAATCTCCTGGGTGGCACGGCTCGGTGCCGCAGCCGCCGACGGCTATGGTCCGCCGAAGCCGCTCTACCTGCGCGCGCCCGACGCACAGCCGCAGGATGCGGCGCGTCTTGCGCGGCGATGAGGAAATTGCTCCGCGCCCTGCTCGCGCCCGCCGAGCCGCGGTTCTCGCCGGCAGGGCCCCGCGATGCACGAGCCATGGCAGCGCTCCACGCCAGCTCGTTTCGGCGCGGCTGGAGCGAGGACGAGTTCGAAAAGCTCCTGTCGGAGCGCAACGTCATCGCCGATCGTGCTGTCCGCGGCACCTCCCTGGTAGGGTTCATTCTCTCCCGCATGGCTGCGGATGAGGCCGAGATTCTATCCATCGCGGTCGACGCGTCGGAGCGCAGCCAGGGCTTCGGGCGCAGGCTGCTTGAGATGAACATGCGGCGGCTTGCCGGGTGCGGCGTGCGCTCGCTGTTTCTCGAAGTGGCGCCCGACAACGCGTCGGCGCGCAAACTGTATGACCGGGCCGGTTTCCGTGACGTGGGTCGCCGGAAGGCCTATTATGGCGACCCCAACCCGGACGGTTCCGGTGCACTGATTTTGCGACGAGAGCTCACGTGAGTTGTCGATGCTGCAGGCAAAGCGCAAGGTTCACGTCAAATCCTTTGGTTGCCAGATGAACGTCTACGATTCGCATCGTATGGCGGACACCCTTGCGGCCGAAGGATTCCGGGAGACCGCGGAGATCGAAGAAGCCGACGTGATCGTGCTCAATACGTGCCACATCCGCGAGAAGGCCGTGGAGAAGGTGTATTCCGAGCTTGGCCGGATGCGGCAGATCAAGCATGACGCTGCACGAGCGGGCCGGCGGGTCACGATCGCCGTTGCGGGCTGCGTCGCGCAGGCGCAAGGCGAGGAGATTATTCGTCGCGCGCCGGCAGTCGATATCGTAGTCGGTCCGCAAAGCTACCATCGACTTGCGTCGCTGATTGCGCGTGCCGAGAACGGCGCGGCGGTGGATACCGAGTTCACCGTCGAGCAGAAATTCGATGCTCTGCCCGCCCCTGATGGGTCGGCCACCCGCGCGCGGGGCGTGTGCGCATTCATCACCGTTCAGGAAGGCTGCGACAAGTTCTGTACCTTCTGCGTCGTGCCCTACACGCGCGGTGCGGAAACATCGCGACCGATCATGCAAGTGGTCGCGGAGGCGGAGCATCTCGCGCAAAACGGCGTGCGCGAGATCACAGTGATAGGTCAGAACGTCAATGCGTATCATGGCGAAGGGCCGGATGGGCGCGCCTGGCCGCTCGGTCGCCTGCTGCTGCGGCTGGCGGAGATAGCGGGCATCGCCCGCCTGCGCTACACGACGAGCCATCCCTGCGACATGGAGGAAAGCCTGGTTGCCGCCCACCGCGACGTGCCCGCCCTGATGCCCTACGTGCACCTGCCGGTACAATCGGGCAGTGATCGTATTCTGCGCGCCATGAACCGGCGGCATACGCGTGCCCATTACGCCGCCACGATAGAGCGATTGCGGTCGGTGCGTGCCGACCTGGCATTCTCATCCGATTTCATCGTTGGATTCCCAGGCGAAAGCGATGAGGATTTTCTCGCAACGGTGTCGCTGGTCGAGGAGATCGGCTATGCTGCTGCGTTCTCCTTCAAATATTCTCCGCGGCCGGGCACTCCGGCAGCGGACATGCAGGCACAGATCTCAGAGGATGTTAAGCTTGATCGCCTGCACAGGCTGCAGGCGGTCATTACGCGACGGCAAGCGGCTTTCAATGCGCAGTGCGTCGGACGCACCTTCGATGTCCTGTTTGAGAAGCCCGGCCGGCATCCTGGCCAGATCGTCGGCCGCTCCCCATATCTGCAACCTGTGCAGGTAACCGCAGACCGGAAGCTCATCGGCAAGATCAAGCCCGTTGTCATCACCCAGGCGGGCCAGAACAGCCTTTTCGGCGCGCTCGCGCGAGAGACATAGGTAGGAAGGCCGCAATCGTTGCGCTCGCCTCGATCGGACAATGGGCTGTCCTCGCCGACGGCGCCTGGCCCCGTCGTCCTGGACTTCGATGACAACCGGCTTGCCTCCATGCTGTTCGGCCAATATGGGCAAAACCTCGCGCTTATCGAGCGCCGCCTCGGGGTGGTTGCCGAGCAACGCGGCAATCACGTTGCTGTCGCAGGTCCGCCGGAAGGCGTGGCGCAGGCCCGCCGCGTGCTCGAGGGACTGTATGCGCGCCTGAAACAGGGTGACGAGCTCATCGCCGGCGATGTGGAAGGCGCTATCCGGCTGGCCATCGCGCAAGGCTCCCTATTCGATTACGAGCAGGATAGTCAGGTAAGCTTTGAGCAGATCAATTTGCGTAAGCGCCCGGTGCGGGCGCGCACCCCTGCGCAAGATGCCTACATACGCGCGCTGCGCCGCGAGCCGTTGGTATTCGGCATTGGGCCCGCAGGCACAGGCAAGACATGGCTCGCCGTGGCCCACGCCGTGCAGCTGTTCGAGCGCAAGGAGGTCGACCGCATCATTCTCTCGCGGCCGGCCGTGGAAGCAGGCGAGCGCCTCGGATTTCTGCCCGGCGACATGCGCGAGAAGGTCGACCCCTATTTGCGGCCCATCTACGATGCGCTCTACGATCTTATGGACGGACGCATCATGCAGCGCGCGTTCGAGACCGGCGAGATCGAGATTGCTCCCCTTGCTTTCATGCGCGGCCGCACATTGTCGAACTCGGTGGTGATCCTGGACGAGGCACAGAACACCACATCCATACAGATGAAGATGTTTCTCACCCGCCTCGGCGAGAACAGCCGCATGATTGTCACGGGCGATCCGAGCCAGGTCGATCTGCCGCCTGGCCAGACTTCCGGACTCGCGGAAGCCACGCGGTTGCTCAAAGATGTCGAGGGGATCGGGCTCATCGCTTTCACGGCTGCCGACGTCATTCGGCACGAGCTGGTCGCGCGCATTGTCGAGGCTTATGACAAGGCTGCGCGTCCCGCGCATCTGCGCCATCCCCGCAAATGAGCATCGTTTCCATAAAGCTTGCGCATTTCGGCTCGACGGCGAGGACGGCCGAAACCCGCCCCTCCCCGCCTCGTGGTCAGCGCCGGCCCAGGGCGGACATTGTAATTCAATCGCCCCTGTGGAATGCGCAGCGCGATGTACAGCGCGTGCTGAGCCGGACGCTCGCGCGAGCGGCCGCGGCAACCGCCACGCGAGGGGGCGAGCTCGCGATCGTGCTGACGGACGATGCGGCCGCGCGCCACCTCAACAGAAGGTGGCGGGGAAAGGATGCACCGACCAACGTGCTCTCCTTCCCGGTTCGCGACGGTACAGTTTCGAGAAACCGTCCGCGCCTTCTTGGCGACATCGTCATCGCCTTTGAGACATGCGCGCGCGAAGCGCGCGCGCAACGCATCGTATTCGCGGATCACCTGGCGCATTTGGCGGTACACGGCTTCCTTCATCTCATTGGCTACGACCATGTTGCCGCCGCGGAGGCGCGCAGGATGGAGGCGCTGGAAACGGCCATCCTGCGAGGCCTGGGTATTGCAAACCCATATCTCCCAAGACGCGTGCCTGCCGAGACTTGATCGCCATGTCCGCTGCCGAATCAGGAACTTCCTCCGAGCCGCCGGGCGTCACGCGCAATCTGCCCGTACCGGTGCGCCGCCAGGCGGAGTCAACACGCGAATTCGCCGAAAGCTGGCTCGTGCGCACCCTTCGTGCGTTGTTCGGCTGGCGCGCGACGACGATACGCGCCGATCTCAATGACGTGCTGGAGGACGGCAGCGGACAGACCGACTTTTCGCCTACCGAGCGCAGGATGCTCAAGAACATCCTTGCGCTGCGTGAGCGCCGGATTGCCGACGTGATGGTGCCGCGCGCCGATATCGTCGCGGTGCAGCGCGAAATCTCCCTCGGCGAGCTGATGAAAATATTCGAGAGCGCCGGCCACTCGCGGCTCGTCGTCTATGAGGAGACCCTCGACGATGCGGTCGGAATGGTCCACATCCGCGATCTCGTCGCGTTCATGACGGTGCGCGCAGCGGCAAGCGCCAAAGCCAACACGCGTCGCAAAAAGCCGTTTCCTGCGGGGCTCGACCTCAAGGCTGTCGATCTGTCAACACCGCTCTGCGCCACTTCCATCATTCGCGAGATTTTGTATGGACCGCCCTCCATGCCGGTCCTCGATCTGCTTGCGAAGATGCAAACCACGCGTATCCATCTGGCTCTCGTCATTGATGAGTACGGCGGCGCCGATGGCGTCGTGTCGATCGAGGATATCGTCGAGCAGATCGTGGGCGAAATCTCTGACGAGCACGATGAGGAAATCCAGCCCGGAGTCATTCGTCAGCCGGACGATTCCTTTCTTGCCGATGCCCGGGCGCCGCTCGAAGACGTGGGCGCAATTGTCGGCCCCGAATTCGACGTCGGCGAAGTTGCCAAGGAGGTGGATACCCTGGCGGGCTACGTAGTCAGCCGGGTTGGGCGCGTGCCGGTGCGGGGCGAGCTGGTGCCGGGACCAGGCCCGTTCGAACTCGAAATACTGGATGCCGATCCGCGCCGCCTAAAAAAGCTGCGCATCTATCGAAGCCTCGACAAGCAGAACGGAAAGCATCGCCACGACCCGGTGCAACGCGCCGACAGCGCCAAGCCAGGCTCCGGTTCTGAAAGCGCGGAAGCGTCCGAGCCCCTCGCTCCTGAATCATTGAAACCTCCCACCGAAACGGGATCGGCGAAATCCGTCCGCAGGCCCTAGGCCGGAGCGGAATGATCTTTCTTCGCATCCCGCACTGGCTCTTTCAGTGAGCATGCTGTTATTCCGAAAACCGATCCCCAGCCTCGAGTCAAAGCCCGAGCGCAACCTTTTTCGGGATCATGCTCCGGCTCTGTCCCGCCTCGCCCACCGCATCATGCTCGCATGGGGGTGGCGGCGCATGCTCATCGCATTTGCCGCGGGCGCTGCGACCACGCTGGCGCTGCCGCCTGTGAATATTTGGCCGGTCCCTTTCATCACGTTCCCGGTCCTGGTCTGGCTAGTGGACGGCGCCGCGATCGGGCGGGGCGGTCCAGTGTTGTCGGCAGCGGTTGCAGGCTGGTGGTTCGGTTTTGGTTATTTCCTCACCGGACTCTACTGGGTGGGCCATGCCTTTTTGGTCGATGCCAGGACCTTCGGTTGGCTTCTTCCATTTGCCGTGACCGCACTGCCGGCCGGCATGGCAGTCTATACCGCTCTCGCTCTTGCGCTCGCGCGCGCGTTGTGGACGCGCAGTGCCTGGCGCGTGCTGGCGCTGGCGCTGGCGCTCACCCTTGCCGAATGGCTGCGCGGTCATCTGTTCAGCGGGTTTCCGTGGAATGCATTCGGCTATTTGTTCGTTTCACCGCTGTGGCTTGCGCAAGGAGTGGCACTCGTTGGAATCTGGGGCATCAGCTTCACCGCCGTAGCGATTTACGCGCTGCCGGCCGTGCTCGCCGATGATCCCGCGGACACGAAGCGGCCATGGATGGCGCTTGCATCGGGCGTGGCGGTGCTCGTTGCGCTCGCCGCGTTCGGCGCCTGGCGGCTCGCGCGCACGCCGACGCAGTACCGCGAGGGAGTTCGGCTGCGCATCATGCAACCAAATTTGCCCCAGGACGCAAAGTTCAATTACGGGCAGAAACAGCAGGTGATGAGCCGTTACCTGACGCTGTCGGACCGGTCGACCGGTTCCGATTCGGCAGGGCTGCGCGATGTGACGCATCTGATCTGGCCGGAATCGGCATTCCCGTTTTTTCTGACGCGCGAACCCGATGCGCTCGCGCAGATCAGCAGTCTGTTGCGATCCGGAACGGTCCTCATCACCGGTGCGATACGGCCGCCCGAGGGCGCAGCGGAGCGGCCCATCACCAGAGCGTACAACTCGATCTACGTCATCGGATCGGATGCATCGATTCTCTCGGTGTATGACAAGGTTCACCTTGTCCCCTTCGGCGAATATCTCCCCTTTCAGCGCGCGCTGGAGCGTCTTGGGTTCGTGCAGCTCACAAAGCTGCGCGGCGGATTCTTTGCAGGAGATCGCCGACGCAATCAGCGCCTGCCGAATGCTCCGGATTTCCTGCCGCTGATCTGTTACGAGATCATCTTTCCTGCGGATGCCGTTCCGCGCAGCGACAGACCCGGGTGGATTTACGCGAATCTCGGCCGCTACATCGGCTGGCCGTTCGTCGCCGGAAGCGGCGAGCGGCCGCGCTGGATGCTCAACCTGACCAACGACGGCTGGTTCGGCCTAAGCACGGGGCCCTACCAGCACTTTCAGCAGGCGCGCATGCGGGCAATCGAGGAAGGCCTGCCGCTGGTGCGTGCGGCAAACACCGGCATTTCCGCGGTCGTCGATCCTCTCGGGCGTATCCTCAAGTCGCTGCCGCTCGGGACCGAAGGCGTGCTCGACGCGCCACTGCCGCAGCCGATCGGGAGAACGCTTTACGCGCGCGCGGGCGATGGACTGCCCGCATTGCTGCTCGCGTTCGCGTTTGTGCTCGTCATCCGCGCGCGCAAGGCGCGGATTTGAACGGGCCCGGCCGGCCGGCGGCGGCAGGGGTGCTACCATTTGGCGCCGCTGCGGCAGATTGAATTCTGGCGCGAAGCATGAAAACTCGATTGCACAATGTCAGCTGCGCCGGAGACCCGGATGGCCAACAAGACGCCGAATCCAATCGACAAGCACGTCGGCAGCCGGGTGCGCATGCGGCGAATAATGCTGGGCCTGAGTCAGGAGAGGCTCGGGGAGGCGCTCGGGCTAACATTTCAACAGGTGCAGAAATATGAAAAGGGGACGAATCGCATCGGCGCAAGCCGACTGCAGCAAATCGCGCATATTCTGCAGGTACCAGTGGCATTCTTTTTCGAAGATGCGCCGCGCGAGCATGGACGGCAGGACGAAACGAGGGATGTGCCTTCCACGAGCTATGTTTCAGAATTTCTCGCCTCCAGCGAGGGCCTTTCGCTGAGCAGAGCATTCATGCGCATCCAGGAGCCGAAGCTCAGGCGGCGCATCGTGGATCTGGTCGAAGCCATTGCTGGAGAGCGGAAAGAGTGATCCTCGCATAACCAAATACGATCGGGCGCGCGATCCGCCGTAAATTCAGGATTAAACCACAGGCATGGCATCTTGACCTGCCATGCCTCTGCTGCAACAAAGGCGCGGCGCGTTTCGTACTCGGAACAATCTACATTCAGGGACACAGGGCAGTCCGGCTGCCGAAATGCCAAGGCGCTTGCTTAGCGGGCGAGGGGAGAAGTCCAGTGTGGCGCGGCAAATATCTGTTTACGAGCGAATCCGTTTCCGAAGGTCACCCCGACAAGGTATGTGATCAAATTTCCGATGCGGTCCTCGACGCATTGATCGAAAACGATCTGAAATTGGGGATTGCCGAGGACAGCAAAGTCAACACCCGGCTCGGGTGCGAGACATTGTGCACCACCAACAAGATCGTCATTGCCGGGGAGGGCCGCGGGCAGCCGCCTTATTTCCAGAAACATGGCAAGCATGCCGTCGTCAATCGCGAAATGATCGCGCAGATCGCCCGCGATGTCGTGCGCGATATTGGCTATGAGCAGGAGGGCTTTTCCTATTACGGCGCAGATATCGAAGTGCTCCTGCACGGGCAATCCCCCGACATTGCCATGGGAGTCGATGCCAAGAAGAAGAACGGTGTCGAACAGGAGGGCGCCGGCGATCAGGGAATGATGTTCGGATATGCGTGCACCGAAAGCGAGGTATACGAGAAAGGCTCTTTCATGCCCGCACCGATCTACTTCGCGCACCGAATCCTGAGAGCGCTAGCGGAAGGGCGACGCGCACATCGGCTGTTCGATCTGCAGCCAGATGCGAAGAGCCAGGTTACGGTGCAATACGTCGACGGCAAGCCGACCGGGTGCACGAAAGTCGTTGTTTCGACGCAGCACAATGCGCACACGCGCAACGGTAAGAAGTACACGCCCAACATGGTGCGCGACATGATTACCGACACCGTTGCGTCGGCGTTGCCGGAGGGCTGGATGCCGAAAAGGACATCGGACTTTCTTGTGAACCCTACGGGCAATTTCGTGGTCGGCGGCCCCGACGGGGACAGCGGAGTCACCGGGCGTAAGATCATTGTCGACAGCTATGGCGGATATGCGCCGCATGGCGGCGGCGCATTTTCGGGAAAAGATCCGACCAAGGTGGACCGTTCGGCCGCCTATGCGGCGCGCTATCTGGCGAAAAACGTCGTTGCGGCCGGCCTTGCCGAGCGCTGCACGATACAGATTGCCTATGCGATAGGCGTTGCGGATCCCATGTCGCTTCTGGTCGACATGCACGGGACAGGACTTGTCGACGAGCGCAAGGTGCAAAAGCTGTTGCCGGAGGCTTTCTCGCTGAAGCCCACGAGCATTCGCCGCGCGCTGAAGCTGTCGCGGCCAATCTATCGGCGTACCGCCGCCTATGGGCATTTCGGTCGCACGCCGGAAAAGGACGGCGGCTTCTCGTGGGAAAAGACCGATCTTGCAGACAGCCTGAAGCGGGCGTTGCTCTGAGCTCGCTACGAATTTTGTGACTGCTCCGGCGGGGACGCGGCTGATGCCCCGCGCCCACCAGCCCGGGCGTGCATTCTTCGGACGGCGTATTGGTCGTGGGCTGAAGCGCAACCAGCAGGCGCTGCTCGCGACGCTGTTGCCGCAGCTTCGCGTTGATCTCGCGACGATCCCGGGCGACCTGCGCGCGCTTTATCCTCATCCCGTTCGCGACGTGCGTCTCGAAATCGGGTTCGGTGGCGGCGAGCATCTGATCGCGCAGGCTAAAGCCAATCCGCACTCCGGGTTCATCGGCGCCGAGCCGTTCGTCAACGGGATGGCGAAGGCGCTCGCCGCGATTGCTGAGGAGAACATTACAAATATTCGGCTTCATCACGGCGACGCATGGGAGCTGCTGCCAAAAATGACGCAGGCATCGCTTGCGCGAGTGGATCTCATTCAGCCTGACCCATGGCCCAAGCGCCGGCATTGGAAACGCCGGTTCATTCAGGAGCACACGATCGTGGAAATCGGGCGCGTTCTTTCTGGCGGGGGTGAGTTTCGTATCACCACCGACGTTCCCGATTATGCGGCATGGACGCTCAAACACATGCTCGCCTCCGAGCTCTTTGAGTGGACTGCCGAGCGCGCCGACGACTGGCGCCAGCCCTGGAGCGGCTTTTCAGGAACCCGCTATGAAGCGAAAGCCAGGCGGCAAGGCCGCGAGCCCTGTTATCTGGTCTTTCGGAGAGGATAAGTCCGGTAGTGTGACCGCGCCAACCCGACCTACTTGGCGGCGCTTGGTTGCCAGTGCTGCACCTGCCAGAAGCGCATGACGCGCTGTGCCGTCGTCGCGGAAAGGCGCTCGAAATTCGTATAGGCAAGATCAAGCGCGTGGCCCGAAATGCTGCCTGACGTCGGCAATGCGCTGGCCAGCGCCCGCACCGTCTGCCAGCTCCATCCCGCCGCCTTGCAGATGATCAGAATGGGATCGAGACGGTCGGCACACATTACCCGATCCACCACTTCGACAGGGACTGCGCACAGCAAACCGATTGCAGCAACCGCATCGTCGCGCTGCGCGCTGGTGGCGAACTCGACCACCTTGCTCTCGTTGAGCAAACCCCGGTCGTGCAGGGCGAGAACCCGCCTTTGCGCCGCGGCATAGTCTTGTGGTGCCGTCCTGCGGACGAATTCCTCGAGAATGTTGCGGAGCGGCGGCGGCATCTCTTCTCGTTCGGCCTCCAGGCGTTCACGCACGCTTTCGCCGGCCTGCAGCAGAAGCTCACGAAAGAGCTCCGCTGAAAAATCCTGCCGACGCGCGAGGAGGGATGCGAGTTGTGCATCCAATCGCGCGGCTTCAATCAGGGCGCTGAAACCCTGCACCGAGAGGCGGGCCGCGGCATTCCGCGACAGTTTGAGCAGGACCTCGCCATTGCCTCGCCGTATGAGAATATCGGTGACCGCGTCGCCCAAATCCTGACGCGCCGAGATTGCGAGCAGGTGTGCCTGCGACTTTTGACGGGCGATATCCGCAAGGTCAGGCCCCTCAAGTACTCGGCAATGCTCGAGCAGCGGCTCCGCGACGGCGATGTCATCATCCATCGCAAGGCGCCGTGTGACATGCGCAGGCGCATTGGCGATTGGAGCGAGCACGCGGGAAAGCTCGATGCGGACGGTTCGATCCACCCGATCGAGCAGCCGATCAAACACTTGCCCGAACAACTCGATCTGCGCGCTGTTGAGCCGCGCTGCGCTCTCGCGAAAAAGCGCGCCGATGCCCAAAAGAGCTTCCGCCCGGCGCGGGGCAGAGCCACTTTCGAGTACCTGATCCAGCTCCGGCAGGAGCAAGACGGGCAATGTCATTTGCAAGCCCACTCGGCGGCAAATCGGTTGCGTGATGCGCCAGGCTGAAACTAGGGCCTGATTCTCTAAGGAATGGTTGCCAAAATCCTACCTGCCACCCCTTGCACGGCATGACGAAAAAGCTATATTTCGGCCATCCAGCTTTTGGATATCTCATAACGATCGGAGTTCATCCGATTGGCTTTTGAGAGTGGGTTCCGCGGGGCCCGCTCTTTTTTATTACGCGAGTGGTGAGGCGCGCATCGCCGGGGCGTTTAGGAACGAGCGCGCAAGATCGGCACGAGAACCTGGCGGGAACACACCGGCAGTCAAAATGGCAGAGGAACAGAGTGAGCAACGGTTGATACGCGAGCAAGGCGTGGCGGCGCGCATTGCTGCAGTTGTGGAGCCCGTGCTCGCGGGCATGGATTACCGGCTCGTTCGCGTGAGTATTTCGGGCGGCGACGGCTGCACCGTCCAGGTCATGGCGGAACGGCCGGACGGGAGCATGACCGTGGAGGACTGCGAGACCGTCTCGCGCGCGCTTTCGCCGGTCCTGGACGTTGCCGACCCGATCGACCACGCCTATCGGCTCGAAGTGTCCTCGCCAGGCCTCGACCGACCGTTGGTGCGTAGCTCCGATTTCGAGCGGTATGCGGGCCATCCCGTGAAGGTGGAGCTGGCGATGCCGCTTGCGGGGCGACGCCGGTTCAAGGGCACGCTTCTGGGACTTGAGAATTCCTGCGCGCGGGTGCGGCAGGACGAGAGCCAGCCGCAGCCAGCCGACGTGTTGTTGCCGATCGCGGACATGGCGGAAGCAAAGCTGGTGCTCACGGATGCGCTCATTGCCGAGTCGCTCAAGCGCGGCAAGGCAGCGGAGCGCGCCGCACGGCGCGGCCATTCGCACCGCCATCCCGGCTCCGACGCCGACGATCAGACGCGCAGAGCGAATTTCGGGCGCCGCCAAGGACCCGATAACCACGGAGTATGAACAATGGCCGTAAGCGCCAACCGACTTGAACTGTTGCAGATTGCAGACGCGGTCGCGCGCGAGAAGGCGATCGATCGCGGCATCGTCATTACGGCAATGGAGGACGCGATCCAGAAGGCGGCGCGGTCGCGCTATGGCAGCGAGACGGAAGTGCGCGCCGAGATCAACCCGAAGACCGGCGAGATGCGGCTCTCTCGGCTGCTGCTGGTCGTCGAGCAGGTCGAAAACGATGCCACGCAGATTTCTCTGGAGGAGGCAAAGAAGCGAAATCCGGCAGCGCAGGTGGGCGACTACATCGCTGAGCCGCTCCCCCCTCTGGAGTACGGCCGCATTGCTGCGCAATCCGCCAAGCAGGTGATCGTGCAGAAGGTGCGTGAAGCCGAGCGCGACCGGCAACACCAGGAGTACAAGGACCGCATCGGCGACATCGTCAACGGCATCGTCAAACGGGTGGAGTACGGCAACGTCGTCGTCGATCTCGGTCGCGGCGAGGCCATCGTGCGCCGGGACGAATTGCTGCCCCGCGAAACCTTCCGGAACGGCGATCGCATTCGCGCCTTCATCTACGATGTGCGCCGTGAGCCGCGCGGACCACAAATCTTTCTCTCGCGCACCCACCCGCAATTCATGGCCAAGCTCTTTGCGCAGGAAGTGCCAGAGATTTACGACGGCATCGTCGAGGTGAAAGCGGTGGCGCGCGATCCGGGTTCGCGGGCGAAGATCGCGGTCATTTCCCGGGATTCTTCGGTAGACCCGGTGGGCGCCTGCGTCGGCATGCGCGGCTCGCGCGTGCAGGCGGTCGTCAACGAGCTGCAGGGCGAGAAGATCGACATCATTCCGTGGACGGCGGACCCGGCCAATTTCGTCGTCAATGCGCTGGCGCCTGCTGAAGTCGCCAAGGTCGTCCTCGATGAAGATCACCAGCGCATGGAAGTAGTCGTTCCGGACCAGCAGCTCTCGCTCGCGATCGGACGCCGCGGTCAGAACGTGCGACTCGCTTCCCAGCTCACGGGGTGGGACATCGACATCGTCACCGAGCAGGAGGAATCCGAACACCGCCAGGCCGAGTTCGAGAAACGGACCAGGCTTTTTCTCGAGGCGCTCAATGTGGACGAAATGGTGGGCCAGTTGCTCGCCTCCGAAGGCTTCAACTCCGTCGAGGAGCTCGCCATGGTGGACGAAAAGGAGATCGCCGGGATCGAGGGCTTCGACGAGGACACGGCGCGCGAGTTGCAGAGTCGAGCGCGGGACTATCTCGACCGACAGGAAGCGGAGCTTGACGCAAAACGGCGGGAGCTTGGGGTCGAGGATGCTCTGGGCGAAATCCCGGGGATCACGACGGCCATGCTGGTCACGTTAGGTGAGAACGATATCAAGACCCTCGAGGACCTCGCTGGCTGTGCCACCGACGATCTGATCGGCTGGAGCGAGCGCAAGGATGGAGAGGTAACGAAACATCCGGGCATTCTCGACGGCTTCGACTTGTCGCGCGGGGAGGCGGAGGGACTCATCATGCAGGGACGCCTGAAGGCCGGATGGATCACCGAGGAAGATTTGCTCAAGGCGTCTGCACAGCCGCAGGAGGCCGAGGCTGCCGCCGCAAACCTATGATGATGATGGAACTACGCGGGTTCGCACGAATCGGTTTGGCATTGCTGCGGGCAAATGTGATACATGCAGCCCCGCCTTCCCTGGCAGGCGGGCTGCGCCTAGTGGGTGAGTGAGATCGGTCGAATGGCGGAATCGACGGAAAAGACTACGGAGAAAAAGCTGAGCGTCACCGGCCCGAAGGTGACCCTGAGCCTGAAAGGCCGCGGCGTGGAGCAGGGCGTAGTGCGCCAGAGCTTCAGCCATGGTCGCAGCAAGGCCGTAGTGGTCGAAAAGGTGAAGAGCCGCGCCCCCACCCGGGCCAAAGCGGACCCTTCGCTTGGCGCAAAAAAACCGGCGGCGCTCAAAGCCACGGCGCAGGCAGCTGCCGCGTCGGGCCCCGCGGTGGCCCCGACCCAACCGCCTGCGCCGAAACCCTCCGGCGTGGTCCTGCGCACGCTGACCGAGGAAGAGCGTACCGCGCGGGCACGCGCGCTCGGCGATGCCCGGCAGCGGGAGCTCGAAGAACGCAAGCACGCCGAAGAGGAACGGCTGCTGCGGGAGTCGCGCGAAAGCGCCGAACGCCGCGATCGCGATGCCGCCGAAGCGCGCAAGGCCGATGAGGAGAAACGCCGCAAGGAGGAGCTCGAAAGGAAGCTCAAAGCCGAGCAGGAGGCAAAAAAGCGGTTTGGCGACGACGCGCTCGCCCGGCCTGCAGGCCGTCCGACGCTGGAACCAGACGAGGAGGAGGCCCCGCGCACCCGGCGCGGCCCAGGTGCGGCGCGACCGGCGCCGGCCCCCAAAACTCCGCGTACTGGGGTGCAGAAAAACCGCGGGCGCCTTACGGTTGTGACGGCGCTGAGCGCCGACGAGGAACGCGAACGCTCGGTGGCCGCATTCCGCCGCCGCGTCCAGCGCCTCAAGGGGCAACCCACCGATGAGCCAAAGGAAAAGGTGACGCGGGAGGTCACTATTCCGGAAACCATTACCATCCAAGAACTCGCGAACCGCATGGCCGAGCGGGGGGTGGATGTCATCAAGCTGCTCATGAAGCAGGGCCATATGGCGCAGATCAACGACGTGATCGATGCCGACACGGCGCAACTCGTGGCTGAGGAGCTGGGACACAGCGTCAAGCGGGTCGCTGAATCGGACGTCGAGGAGGGGCTCTTCGACGTCGTGGACGATCCCGCAGCGCTCGTGCCGCGCCCTCCCGTGGTGACGGTCATGGGACATGTCGACCACGGCAAGACGTCATTGCTCGACGCCATCCGGGCGACCGAAGTGGCCGCCGGAGAGGCGGGCGGGATCACCCAGCACATTGGCGCTTATCAGGTCACCTCGCCCTCCGGGAGCAAGATCACCTTCATCGATACGCCCGGTCACGCCGCGTTTACGGCGATGCGCGCCCGTGGCGCCAAGGTCACGGATGTCGTGGTTCTCGTTGTGGCTGCCGATGACGGCGTGATGCCGCAAACAGTCGAGGCGATCAATCACGCCAAAGCCGCCAAGGCGCCGATGATCGTGGCGATCAACAAGATCGACCGGCCCGACGCCAAGCCGGAACGGGTGCGCACCGAGCTCTTGCAGCATGAAATTCAGGTCGAATCTCTCGGCGGCGACGTGCTCGACGTCGAGGTATCCGCCACCAGGAAGCAGAACATCGATCGCCTGCTCGAAGCCATCGGGCTGCAGGCCGAAATTCTCGACTTGCACGCCAACCCGGGGCGTGCCGCGGAAGGAACCGTGATCGAGGCAAAGCTCGATCGCGGCCGTGGACCGGTGGCCACCGTGCTGGTGCAGCGTGGCACGCTGCGGCCCGGGGACATCGTCGTCGCCGGAGCCGAATGGGGCCGCGTGCGGGCGCTCGTATCGGACAGCGGTCAGCAAGTGGACGCCGCCGGTCCTTCCACGCCCGTCGAGGTGCTTGGCTTCGGCGGCATTCCCGAAGCAGGCGATCGGCTGGCGGTGGTTGAAACCGAGGCGCGCGCGCGCGAGGTCACCGCCTATCGGGCCCGCCAGCGACGCGACAAGGTCGCGGCGCGGGCTACCGGAATGCGTGGGTCGCTCGAGCAGATGATGACCCAGCTCAAAACCAGCGGACGCAAGGAATTTCCGCTCGTCATCAAGGGCGACGTGCAAGGCTCGGTCGAGGCGATCACCGGCGCGCTCGAGAAGCTCGGCACGAACGAAGTGGCGGCGCGCGTGCTGCACGCGAGCGTCGGCGCCATCACCGAGTCGGATGTGACCCTCGCGTCCGCGTCGGGAGCCGCCATCATTGGATTCAACGTGCGCGCACACAAGGAGGCGCGCGAGGCCGCCGAGCAGGCCGGCGTCGAGATCAGGTATTACAACATCATCTACGATCTGGTTGATGACGTGAAGAAGGCGATGTCCGGCCTGCTTGCGCCTGCGGTGCGCGAGACTGTCCTCGGCAGCGCCGTCATTCTCGAGATCTTCAAGGTGTCGAAGGTGGGCAATGTCGCCGGATGCCGCGTGACCGACGGCACCGTCGAGCGCGGAGCGAATGTTCGGCTGCTGCGCGATAACGTGGTGGTGCATGAAGGCAGACTTTCGCAGCTCAAGCGCTTCAAGGACGACGCGCGCGAAGTGCTCGCCGGCCAGGAATGCGGCATGGCATTCGAGAACTACCAGGACATGAAGACGGGCGACGTCATCGAGTGCTATCGGATTGAGACGGTGCAGCGGACGCTGCAGTAGCGCTGCTGCTTCACAGTCGCTCCCCTCGACCCGTCATCCTGAGGCACGAGCGAGCGAAGCGAGCTAGCCAATCTAGACCATGGCGCGTCATCGAGCCGCGACCGAACGGGCCCCATCCCAGCGTCAGTTGCGGGTGGCCGAGCTCGTGCGCCATGTGCTCGCCGAGATGCTCGTGCGCGGGGAAGTGCACGATCCGGTCATTGAGGGCCACGTGATCACCGTGCCTGAAGTGCGCATGACGCCGGACCTGCGGCTTGCGACCATTTACGTCATGCCCCTTGGCGGGCGTGATGCGCAGGAGGTGGTCGCGGCGCTCACGCGCAATCGCAGATTCCTGCGCGGCGAAATCGCGCGGCGCGTTAATCTGAAATTCGCGCCAGATATCAGGTTTGCGGTCGATGCGCGGTTCGATGCAGCCGAGCGCATCGAGGAGCTGTTGCGCACGCCGCGCGTGCGCCGCGATCTGGGCGAAGACGGAGGCGATCGCAGTTGAAGCTCATTGACCTCGCGGGCGCAGACGGAAAACCGCACAAGAAACAGAAGAGCGACGTGCACGGCTGGCTCGTTCTCGACAAGCCGGTCGGCATGACATCGACGCATGCGGTAAGCATAGCCAAGCGCCTGTTCAACGCGAGGCGCGCAGGCCATGCCGGCACGCTCGATCCGCTCGCGTCGGGGCTCCTGCCCATCGCATTCGGCGAAGCGACGAAGACGGTGCCCTTCGTCATGGAGGGGCGAAAGCGATACGTGTTCACCGTGCGATGGGGAGAGGAGCGCGATACCGATGATGCGGAGGGGACGGTCACCAGCCGATCCGACGAGCGCCCGGATGCGGCGGCGGTGCGCTCCATCGTACCGCGATTTCTAGGAGAGATCGAACAGGTGCCGCCGCGCTACTCGGCCATAAAGGTCGGTGGCGAACGCGCCTATGATCTCGCGCGTGACGGCGAGCGTGTCGAGCTTGCTGCGCGAAGGGCCGAAGTATACCGGCTCGACATCGTTTCCGCGCCGGATGCCGACCACACCGTGTTTGCTGCCGAGTGCGGCAAAGGCACGTATGTGCGCGCGCTGGCCCGCGACATGGGCCGCGCGCTCGGCTGCTTCGCGCACGTTTCTGCGCTGCGGCGCACGGCATTGGGCCCTTTTTGCGAGCAGCACGCCCGAAAGGTCGAGGCGATCGAGGGCTCGGGCGCTGCAGAACTGCTCCTGCCGGTGGAGGCGGGTCTTGCGGAGCTGCCGGCCCTGCGGGTGAGCGCCGCCGATGCCGGCCGTCTTGCCCGCGGCCAATCCGTGCTGTTGCGGGGACGCGATGCGCCCGTGCTCACCGGCCTCGCTTATGCCTGCTCGCACGCCTGGCTGGTGGCGCTGGTCGAGGTGGAGCATGGCACGTTGAAGCCGCGGCGCGTGTTCAACATCCGCTAGATTGCCTTTTCAGCGCTCATTCCCGCGCAAGCGGGAATCCAGCAAAAGAACTGGCCCGCTTTCGCCGGGACGAGCGGAATGAATGCGAGGATTGGGCTGGCTTCTGAATGCAATTTGCGATAAGGCGCCGGTGGCGCGGGCTCGGGCCCGTGCTATTTGTTCTGTGTGACCGTGCTGGACGACATCCCGGCTCAGGCCATTTCCGATCAACGCAAAAAAACAGGACGGACCGATGTCGATTACCCCCGGCCGCAAGGCCGAAGTCATCAAGACCTATGCGACGAAAGCCGGAGATACCGGCTCGCCCGAGGTGCAGGTCGCGATCCTTTCGGAACGCATCAACAGCCTCACCGAGCATTTCAAGACGCACGTGAAGGACAATCATTCCCGGCGTGGATTGCTCAAGCTCGTCTCACAGCGCCGTCAGCTGCTCGATTACCTCGCGCGCGTAGATACCGCGCGGTACAAGTCCTTGATCGAGCGGCTCGGTATTCGTCGTTAAGGAAGGCGCACGCTTTGAGCGAGTGCCCATCTGTCTCACCTGGGTCGAATGACGCGTCGCGGCGTCCACGCAGTGTGTCGCGCGTACTGTCTTCGCCAGAGCAATGAAAGAAAACCAGAATGTTCAATATGCATCGTGCTGAACTCGAGTGGGGCGGGCGCAAGCTCGTCCTGGAAACCGGAAGAATCGCGCGCCAGGCGGACGGCGCAGTGGTCGCCACATACGGCGATTCGAAGGTCCTGGCGACGGTGGTCGCCGCCAAGGAGCCGCGCGAGGGCGTGGATTTCCTGCCCCTGACCGTCGACTATCAGGAGAAATTCTATGCCGCCGGGCGCATTCCGGGCGGCTATTTCAAGCGCGAAGGCCGGCCGACCGAAAAAGAAACCCTCGTCTCGCGTCTGATCGACCGCCCCGTCCGGCCGCTGTTTGCGGACGGCTGGCGCTGCGAGACGCAGGTGATCGTCACGACGCTGTCGCACGACCTGGAGAACGACCCCGACATTCTGGCCATGATTGCTGCCTCGGCGGCGCTCACGCTCTCGGGCGTGCCCTTCATGGGTCCGATCGGCGCCGCCCGCGTGGGGTTCATCAACAATGAATACGTCCTCAACCCGCAGCTCGACGAGATGACGGAGAGCGACCTCGATCTCGTCGTCGCCGGCACCCAGGATGCCGTGCTGATGGTCGAGTCCGAGGCCAAGGAGTTGAGCGAGGACCTGATGCTCGGCGCGGTAATGTTCGGGCACCGCCACTTCCAGCCGGTGATCGATGCGATCATCAAGCTTGCGGAGAAGGCGGCGAAGGAGCCGCGCGAAGTGCCCGCCTCCGACGATGAGGCTTTGCAGCAGCAGATGCTCGAATTGGTCGAGCCGGATCTGCGCGCCGCCTACGGCATTGCCAACAAGATGCAGCGTCACGCCGCGCTCGATGCCGCCAAAACAAAGGTGCTGGCGCACTTCTGCCCCGATGGCGTGGAGAACCCGACGCATTCCAAGGAGCAGGTGGCGAGGGTCTTCAAGGCGATCGAAGCGAAAATCGTGCGCTGGAATATCCTCGACAGCGGCCAGCGCATTGACGGCCGCGATGTGCGCACCGTGCGTCCGATCGTGTCGGAAGTGGGCGTACTGCCCCGCGCGCACGGCTCCGCCCTGTTCACGCGCGGCGAGACGCAGGCCCTGGTTATCGCGACCCTGGGAACGGGCGAGGACGAGCAGTGGATCGATGCGCTGCAAGGCACCTACAAGGAGACCTTCCTCCTGCACTACAATTTCCCGCCCTTCTCGGTCGGCGAAACCGGACGCCTGGGCGGGCCGCGCCGGCGCGAGATCGGGCATGGCAAACTCGCCTGGCGCGCCATTCACCCGGTGCTCCCGGCGCATCACGAATTCCCCTACACGCTGCGCGTGGTGTCGGAGATCACCGAATCGAACGGCTCTTCCTCCATGGCGACGGTGTGCGGCACCTCGCTTGCGCTGA
This sequence comes from Pseudomonadota bacterium, assembly GCA_046733355.1. Lineage (GTDB taxonomy): Bacteria > Pseudomonadota > Alphaproteobacteria > Rhizobiales > Xanthobacteraceae > VAZQ01. The sequence continues at coordinate 86,507 of JBKPOZ010000017.1, forward strand.
TGGACGCGGGCGTCCCGCTCAAGCGCCCTACTGCCGGCATTGCCATGGGGCTCATCCTCGAAGACCAGCGTCACGCCGTGCTCTCTGACATCCTGGGGGACGAGGATCACCTCGGCGACATGGACTTCAAGGTTGCCGGAACCGAGCGCGGCGTCACCTCGCTGCAGATGGACATCAAGATCGCCGGGATCACCGAGGAGATCATGCGCACCGCCCTTGCCCAGGCGAAGGAGGGACGCATGCATATCCTCGCCGAGATGGGCAAGGCGCTCACGCAGCATCGCGCGCAATTGGGCGAGCATGCGCCGCGCATCGAGGTGTTCCACATTCCCGTCGACAAGATCCGCGAAGTGATCGGCTCGGGTGGCAAGGTCATCCGCGAGATCGTCGAGAAGACCGGAGCCAAGGTGGATATCTCCGATGACGGCACGGTAAAAGTTGCTTCCGCGAGCGGCGAGGCGATGAAGGCGGCGATCAACTGGATCAAGTCGATCGCTTCCGAGCCGGAAGTCGGACACATCTACGAGGGAACAGTCGTCAAGGTGATGGACTTCGGCGCCTTCGTGAACTTCTTCGGCGCCAAGGACGGCCTCGTACACATCAGCCAGCTGGCGCCGCGGCGCGTGCAAAAGGTCACCGAGGTGGTCAAGGAAGGCGATCGCGTCAAGGTCAAGCTTTTGGGCTTTGACGAGCGCGGCAAGGTGCGCCTGTCGATGAAGGCGGTCGATCAGGCGACGGGCGAGGATCTCGAGGCCAAGCAGAAGGCCGAAGCCGAGCAGGCGCGCACCGAGCAGCAACGGGAGGTGGCCGCGGGCGGCGAATAGGGCCGCCGCGACATCGCGCGCTTCAACCAAAACGAGCAGCGCGAAAGCGCTGCAACTTTTCGCCTGTATTAAGCCCGACGCTCCCCAGATGACTGCGCCCGGCGTCGGCACCACGATTCATCGAAGCCAGCGCTCCATCGCTCTTCGGCACGGTTCTCCTGTACTCGTTGTGTCCGACAGCAATTCAGAGCGTGCATGTGTCTTGTGGTAAGGGTTCTCGGATGCGTGCGACAATGAAGTTCGCTGTTATTTGCGTGTCGTTGCTCATAGCCGCTCGCGCCGATGCCGTGGACCGGCGCAATGAGATGAGCGCCTTGGATTTTCAGGAGCGTGGGGCGCGGCTACGGCTTGAGCTGGAACGTGCCTATCAAAATCTGCGACACACAGGAGAGTTTAAGTCCGCCGGCAATGATGTGTCTTGGATAGTCGAAAAATATGTTCCCGTTGGAACGTCTTTTGCTGATGCGGAGACCACACTTCGAAGTTCCGGATTTAATATAGATCCGCCACCGCGAGAATCGCCAATTAATTCATCTCCGCTTTGGGCCGGTGAGCCAAAATTAATGATGAGATTTGCGATGTTCGGAACGTTGGTGCTTGCACAACAAGGATCCTCCAGGATCACCGTCGAGACAACGCTTCTTCCAAAAATATTGGGAGCTGATCACAATACCGTCAAAGGTGTTCACGCCGCAATCTATTACCGAGGCGTCTGATTTTCAAACTAGAGCGGGATGATTTTTCTTTGAATCGTTATCCCGCTCTACTTATTTGGCGGAGCATGATCTTTTCCGAAAACCGGTTCCCACTTTTCGGGATCATGCTCTAGTGTGCCAACGAGTCCTCCCACGGGTACGAGCACATCGAGAGCTTGATGTGCACCACGGACAATTGGCAGCCAATCGTTAAGCAGCCAAGAGCGCGACGATACGGCTTTCAGCCATTGTGCAACCGAGGGTGCATGCAACCATTACGGCCGCAATTTCGGGAAGAGCGGACCATCCGGTGCGCAACCGCTATTTAGCTGTGGAAAACAAAAGCAAGGCATACAAGGGGGCCAATTTAGGCAAGATTCGTTGACTTGAACGCTCCCCTCATCTGACTAGTAATCGGCGACAAGCTTCGGCAAGCAAACGTAAAGGGAGGGCACCTCTGATGCCACTATTCTCCAACAAAGAATTTGTTTCCCATTCTGGAATTAAGCTGCCATTCAAAATTGATTGTAGCTTTCTTGCTGATGATGATATCCATTGCTTGGCGGAAATAATAAAAAATAAAATCCAATTCCACTACGTTCACGGTGTTCCACAAGGGGGGACCAGATTATCCTCGGTCTTGCAGAACTATGTTAGCGACGACGGTCCAGTATTAATCGTCGATGATGTTTTAACTACCGGCAAATCAATGCATGATGCCAAAGATCATTTGGAACGAGCAGAAAAAATCGACAAAAGAGGCGCCATTGGCGTCGTCATATTTGCCAGGGGAAAATGTCCCCACTGGATAATACCAATGTTTCAATCATACAACTTTATATGAGATACCATCGACGTCGCGAAGGGCGACCCCACTAAAATTGAATTGATAATTCAAAGCCAGGTCAGAAGAGACCAAACAAGCGACTTGCACCCCAAATGGCTACGACAATTGCCGCAATCAAAAGCCATATGGTACCCCGACGATAGAATGAAGCGATGGCGATCATAACGACTGCCGCCAAAGCAATGAAGTCTATTCCTTTCATATAGTCACTGACGAATTGCACCAAATCCCTCTCCCGCTAAAATCAGCCGCCTTGTCAGCCCTAATGTTCGCACTTTTATTCTGAGCGGCGCGCCATTGTCGAACTGCAAACGGACGCGCGTCACAACGCGCCGGATCCGCCCGCCACGATCCTCTCATTGAGTTTTTGATCGACGATCTCGACCGTGCGGTCGATCTCGGCACTGGGAACGCCAAGCTGATGGGAGATCAACTTCATCAGCAGGTCGACACGCTCGATGAAAGGCGCACCACTCGCTAGCGCCCGGGCCGCCGATGACGGCTTGAGAAGGCTTTCGGCCGCCTTGGCATATTTCTCGAAAGGAACCTGGTCCTTTGCCTCGGCCCCCAGCCGACGGGCGATCCCGTCGACATGATCATAGATCGATTGTGAAAGCTTCAGGTTACCGTGTACGGCGTCGCGAATCGATTGCGGCTCGTGCGGCGTGATGCACCGGTAATTCCCGGTCAACAGCATCGACCATTTGGCCAGCGGGACGAAGAGCGAGTCGAACACCTTGAGTTTCACCGGAACGTCGTGGCCGTCCAATCTCAACGCGTCGATGTCGGTTTCGAGCTCCCGAAGCAGCTTGTTGTTTTGCTCATCTGCAAATGTCGCTGCCTTGAAGTTGGTGGGCAGGCCGACATGAAGGACGTTCGCTGCCTCTTCCGGCGGGCGGAATGCTTGAGGATCAGGCGAGCAGAGCGTTACCAGTCCCGGCTTGAACCGTTCCCAAACGCGGGCATTGGTATAAGCCTCCTCGAGATCCATTTCCGCCAGCGCGGGTATCCGTTTGAGATAGGGCAAAGGGGGCATGTTCATGATCGAAAGACAAGGCAGCTTCGCCTCGGCGATCTTGATCAGCAGAACCCGGATCGTATGATTGGTGTATTGCGGTTCCTGCATTGCAAGAGCGACGAGATCATAACGGGAAACATCGACATCGGCGGGCGTTGTCGCGTCCAATTTCCCGGACAGAGTGCGCGAGAAGATCGCGCGGTGCACCGCCTCGCCGCGCAGCTTGATGCGAACTTCGGTACCGTCGCGGTTGATGAGTTCCGCCGTCTTCTTCCGGCAAACCAGGGTCACGTTGTGACCCGCCATCAGCAGCTTTGTCGCCAGCAACGAGCCATACGAGGCCCCAAGGATCAGAATGTTTCGCGCCACCTTCCCCTCCACAGATCAAGAATCTTCTCTAACAAATTTGCGTCAGGTATGCTTGGCCGAAGGAACGGAAGCAAGCAGACCATACATCACATGGGAAGCAGGTCCGGCCAGCCAAAAAGGGTGATCTGTCGCAGCCGATCGCCCTGCTGTGCGCGCAGCGAGCGGCCATGCCACCGCTCCGCCGAGAAGGTAATCAACTCGCGCCCTTTTTCAGTTGATCACTTGTATGCGCCGGCGCAGCCAAGGGTCACAGCATAACGGAATGCAGAATTTCCCGCCAACTCTGGACCGAATGGGGTCATCAGCTCCCTTTTCCCCAGCCCATGCGCCATATCCAATTGCCCGGGTTGGGCCTGAAAGCTGCCGATGCCTGGACATCGATATTTGGCCTCGCCGGCGCAGGAGTTCCTCATGCCACTCATTGCGCGCAGCCAGTCGGTCTGCCGCGCACGCGATCGTTACACGGGCAACGCTTTTGAGGGTTGGACGTTAAGGCGGAGTTATGCAGAGAAAGCGCATCGGCATTCTGACTGGCGGCGGCGACGTCGCCGGTCTCAACGCGGTCATAAAGACCATTACCTATCGCAGCAGCGAGAACAATATGGAGGTGATTGGTCTTCGTCGCGGTTGGGAAGCGCTCACGCACCTGAACTGCGACGATCCAGCGAGCATCCGCCGTTACGTTGTTACGCTTGATCGTGAGAGCACGCGGACCATCGATCGGCGTGGTGGCACCGCATTGCACTCCAGCCGCACCAACCCATCCAAGATGCAGAAGCTGCCGGACCATCTCAATGCCGAAGACTTTCCGGTTTCGCTGAGCACCAAGGCTGGCATTGCCACCAAAACCTGGGACCTTTCCAAGCAGGTCCTGGCGAATCTCTCGGTGTTGGGCATTGAACAGCTTGTTGCCATCGGCGGTGACGACACGCTCAGCTTTGCGACTAAGCTCAATGAACTTGGCGTCAAGATCGTTGCTATTCCAAAGACCATGGACAACGACGTGCGCAACACCGAATACTGCATTGGCTTCTCGACGGCGATAACCCGCGCCTCCGATGCCATCCAGCGGCAACGCACCACCGTCGCCTCGCACGAGCGGATCGGCATTTTCCGCGTCTTTGGCCGTGATGCCGGGTTTACAGCGCTTTATACCGCGTACGTCACCTCCATCCGCTGCGTCATCCCGGAATACCCGGTCAACCTCGACAAGCTCATCCAACTGCTCATAGAAGAAAAGCGCGCAAACCCGAGTAATTACGCGCTGGTTGTGATGAGCGAGGGCGCTCGCTGGCAAGGATACGAAGTGCAGGAATACGGCGAACCTGATGCATACGGTCACCGCAAGAAGGCGAGCGTGGCCGAGTCACTCGCCGACGAGATCAAGCGGCGGACCGGCGAGGAGACAGTAACCTCGGACCTCACCTATGACCTGCGCTCGGGCGAGCCAGACTTCGTCGACAAGCTTGTGGGCTTGACGTTTGGTAACATGGCATATGACGCCATCCTGGATGGCAGGACCGCCCTTATGACGGCGTTGGTAGGAGGTCGCTACGAGCTGGTGCCCATTCCTGACCCGAAGCTCGGACCGCGCAAGGTGGATGTGGCCACCGCGTACAACACCGAGCGATATCGTCCGATGTACGCGAACAAGTTGGGAATGCCGGTTTTTCTCAATCGCGCGTCTTAGACGCGGCAGGTAAGCTTCTCCCGACACCGTTCAGCTGAAGAGCCACCCGGCGCACCGGGCCCGGAGAATTCACTGACACAGCAGGTGAAGAAGACGGCACCCGGAAATGCCATCGCTGGTTCGCCGACCAGGGCAAGGCTTGCCGAAGTATTCCTCACGTTCCTGAAATTGGGCGTGACTTCGTTCGGCGGACCGGTCGCGCATCTTGGGTACTTTCATGATGAATTTGTTGTGCGCAGGCGCTGGATTGACGAGAAGGGCTATGCGGACCTCGTCGCGTTGTGCCAATTCCTGCCGGGACCAGCATCGAGCCAGGTCGGCTTCTCACTTGGCCTGCTGCGCGGCGGCGGATTCGCTGGAGGACTGATTGCATGGGCGGCATTCACGATGCCGTCGGTGCTGCTTCTTCTGGCGTTTGCTTACGGTGCTTCACTGTTGGCGGGCCCGCTCGGATCGGGCGTGATCCACGGGCTCAAGGTGGTGGCAGTTGCAGTCATTGCCCAGGCGGTGTGGGGTATGGCGCAGACACTCGCGCCCGATCGTCCGCGAGCGTCGATCGCACTCCTCGCCGCAGTTGTAATTTCCCTGTTTGCCGGCGCCTCGCTCGCTCAGATTTCTGCAATTGTCCTTGGGGCGCTTGCCGGCGTCGTTTTTTGCCGCGATGGAAAAATCGAGGCCGGAGGACATTTTGCTTTTCCGGTTACGCGCCCAACGGCGATCGTTGCATTGATCATCTTCTTCGGCCTCTTGCTCCTTCTTCCGGTGGCCGAGCACTCGATCCGGTTGCAGGCGCTTTCGCTGTTCGCGGCATTTTTTCGTTCCGGCGCGCTCGTGTTCGGTGGCGGTCACGTGGTGTTGCCGCTGCTGCGCGCGGAATTTGTTGACCCGGGTTGGGTGACGCCGGATGCCTTCCTCGCGGGCTATGGCGCCGCACAGGCGGTCCCCGGCCCTCTGTTCACCTTCGCGGCCTATCTCGGGGCCGTCACGAACCTTGAGCCCAGCGGCTGGCGAGGTGCACTAATCGGTCTTGTCGGAATTTTTCTTCCCGGAGTGCTCATCCTCGTAGGCACGTTGCCCTTTTGGAATGCGCTTCGCAGCCGGCCGCTTGCTCGTGCGGCGATGAACGGCACGAATGCCGCTGTCGTCGGTATTTTGGGCGCAGCGCTCTACAATCCGGTGTGGATAAGCGCGGTTGGCAACGCGCGAGATTTTGCCCTTGCGGCAACAGCATTCGTGCTTCTTACGGCATGGAAACTCGCCCCATGGATGGTTGTGCTTGTCACCGCAAGTGGAGGCGTGGCGATGGCCTTGCTCCAAGCCTGAAGCGCCTACCGTAAGGGTGCTTCGCAGGGGGACGATAGGCGCGCAAGTTACTGCGCGGCGTCGCGGGCGGGCTCGCTCTCCTCCGCGGGCTCGCCGTTCTTCAGAGCGGAAGGCTGCGGCATGGCAATGATGTTGTAGCCGGAATCGACGAAATGGATGTCGCCGGTCACACCGGTTGAAAGATCCGAAAGAAGATAGAGCGCAGCGCCCCCGATCTCGTCCAAGGTGATGCCGCGGCGCAGCGGGGAGTGGCGTTGCTGGAAAGCAAACATCTGCCGCGCATCGCCGATACCCGCGCCCGCAAGCGTGCGGATCGGCCCCGCGGAGATCGCATTGACCCGGATGGCGGCGGGTCCGAAATCGACGGCGAGATAGCGTACCGAGGCTTCCAGCGCGGCCTTCGCCACGCCCATCACATTATAGTTCGGCATGGCGCGCTGCCCGCCGTTATACGTGAGCGTGAGCATGGCGCCCCCCGCCGGCATCAGCGCGGCCGCGCGTTTGGCGACCTCGGTGAACGAAAAGCACGAGATGATCATCGTGCGCACGAAGTTCTCGCGAGTGGTGTCGGCATAGCGGCCCTTGAGCTCGTTCTTGTCGGAGAACGCAATCGCATGCACGAGGAAATCGAGCGAGCCCCATTTTTCCCCAATCGCCGCAAACATCGCATCGATCGAAGGCAGCTGCTCGACATCGCAGGGGAGAACGAGCGACGCGCCGACTGATTCCGCCAGTGGGCGCACGCGACGGCCCAGCGCCTCGCCCTGATAGGTAAAGGCGAGCGTCGCACCATGCGCCGCCAAGGTCCTGGCGATGCCCCACGCAATGGAATGATTGTTGGCCACGCCCATGATCAGGCCGCGCTTGCCGTGCATCAACTGCGTCATCCTGACTCCAGCCCTTCCCCGCTCATCGGCATGGCTGCGGACCCCCCACCCTTAACCCCTCCGGACAAGGGGGACGGGAACGCACCGCGTTTGACGCACGAGATCGTTCTCATATCAAGCATCGACATGCTTGAGCACGATCGAGGCATTGGTGCCGCCGAAGCCAAACGAGTTCGACAGCACGCAGCCAAGCTGCACGTCATCGCGGCGCTCGCGCACGATCGGCACGCCTTCGAAGGCCGGATCGAGTTTTTCAATATTGGCGCTCTCGCAGATGAATCCGCTGTTCATCATCAGGATGGAATAGATCGCCTCCTGCGCGCCGGCCGCGCCGAGCGAATGCCCGGTCAGCGACTTCGTTGCCGAGATCGGCGGGCATTTTGCGCCGAACACTTCGCGGATGGCCTCGATCTCCTTGATGTCGCCGATCGGCGTCGAGGTCGCGTGCGGGTTGATATAGTCGACCGCAGGCTTCACCTCGGCGAGCGCCATGCGCATGCAGCGCACGGCGCCTTCGCCCGAGGGTGCAACCATATCGAAGCCGTCGGACGTCGCGCCGTAACCCGCGACCTCGGCATAGATGCGGCCGCCGCGGGCGCGCGCATGCTCGAGCTCCTCGAGCACCAGCACGCCGGCACCGCCCGCGATCACGAACCCGTCGCGGTCGGCATCATAGGCACGCGAGGCCTTTTCCGGTGTCTGGTTGAAACTCGACGACATCGCCCCCATCGCGTCGAACAGCACGGAGAGCGTCCAGTCGAGCTCCTCGCATCCGCCCGCGAATATCATGTCCTGCTTGCCCAGGCGGATCACTTCCATGGCGTTCCCGATGCAATGGTTCGATGTCGCACAGGCCGAAGAGATCGAGTAGTTTACCCCCTTGATCTTGAACCAGGTGGCAAGCGTCGCCGATGCGGTCGAGGACATAGCCTTTGGCACCGCGAACGGGCCGACGCGCTTGGGACTTTTGTTGCGGGCCACGTCGGCGGCATCCACAATGGCCCGCGTCGAGGGGCCACCCGACCCCATGATGATTCCGGTTTTCTCGTCCGATATCTCGCGCTCGGTCAGGCCGGCATCGCGGATCGCCTGCTCCATCGCGATGTGATTCCAGGCGGCGCCGCCGCCAAGAAAGCGCATTGCCCGCCGATCGATACTGTCCTCGGCAACCATGGAAGGCGCGCCATGCACCTGCGAGCGAAAGCCCAGCTCTGTGTATTTGTCCGCGCGCGAAATGCCGGATTTCGCTTCGCGGAGGCTCGCCAACACCTCCTGCGTATTGTTGCCGATCGGCGAGACGATTCCCATCCCGGTGACGACAACGCGCCTCATGGGGTCCCTCAAGTTCCCTCTCCCATGGGGAGAGGGTTAGGGTGAGGGGTTAAAGCAGTCATTGTGACCCCCTCACCCCAACCCTCTCCCCGGTGGGAACCGTTGCGAAATTCTGCAGTGGTGATTCTCTCGGGTGAGGGAGAACCGCAATGATTCGGAATCAGCGAAGCTTCATTGAGGCGTTTGCGTCGACAAAGCTTGGCCGCAATGAGCGGCTCGAGCGGATTGGT
>JBKPOZ010000018.1:0-10945 GCA_046733355.1 Pseudomonadota bacterium
GGCCTAGCCCTGCCAGACCTGCGAGTTGCCATATCGCCTGCGCCGGACGCTGGGTCACGGACGCCTGGCTCAGAAAAGAGACCACGCTCGCGCGCTCTTCGTTTGTTGGGGGGTGCTGTGACCATACGGCCTTCATGGTCGGCGTGGGCATCCCGGATAAAAAGCCATTAACTGCTGCCGCTCCGTTGAACCTTGTGACCACGTCCGTCAAGTCGGGTCCGAGTTGCCCCCCGCCGAGGGCCCCAATACCGACCACACTGTGACACGCCATGCACGGCGGTCCGCCGTTGCGAAACCGCAGCACGCCCGTGAACAGCTCTTTTCCAATCTCCGGATTACCCTGGACCTCGGGTGCGCTCGCGGTTGCCGGGGTAGAAGCCGCCCCGGACGCCGTCTCCAGATAGGCAAGGACCGCGGTTACATCAGTGGCACTGAGCCCCAGGTTAGGCATCGGCACGTCGCGGTATTTGTGCAGCAACTCGATGGCAACCGGATCCTTCTTGGCAATCATTGCATCCGGCGCTGCAATCCATTGCTCCAGCCAGGCGCGCGGACGCTTTGTCGTGACGCCCTTCAGGTCGGGGCCAACAAGATCCCCGCCGCCTATGCTGTGGCACGCGACGCACTTTTCCTCAAATATCTGTTTGCCCGCATCGGCCTGAGCATTCGCCGGAACAGGCAGCATGAACCAGATGCTTGCCACAGTACCGAGCGCAACGGTGAACAGCGAGGAACCGGACGCCATTGACTTCGCGTTCGTCATCGAGTCGTCCTCAAAAGATGCAGAAGATAGAGATCAAATACCCTATTCCAGTAGCGGGCGAACTGCAAGCTCTCCGACAAAAGAATGCGGATCAGGGTGCGATCGACGCCAAGTCTATGCCCGAGCTTGAGGCTCCGCGGTTCCCGTATATTCTCGGGGTGTGTGAGTACTCCGAAAACCTGGCGCGGCACCCCTGGCGCCGCGTCGCGGCAGGGCCGCGCCAGCAATCCGCTTCGGTCATCCTCGTGGTATGCCTACCCTCCCAGTTAGTCGCTAATCCACATTGAATCCCAGTGGAACTGTGAAGCATGCACGCGACCCAATTTGTCCCCGCCGCGCGGCCGGAAGGCAATGATGGCTGACACGCAGTGGCCCGCGTCCATGCAGGAGCAATTTGGCAGGCTTGATCCGGCCGACGTAGAAATGCCGCGCCTGAAACTGCTTCAGGCATGGTCTCCCGAGCTTGGTAAATTCAAGGAAGCCAAGCCGGGCGAGTTTTGGCACAGCCTTATTGCCGCATCGTTCGGATCGATTATTCGCATCTGCCCGATTTACATCGACAGGCGCTTCATTCTGTGGCGTCCGCGAGAGGCGGGCGGCGGCATTCTTGCTCGAGCCGACGACGGCAAGCATTGGACGCCCGCGGATGCCGAGTTTACGGTTAAGCTCAAGAGTGGCCATGACGTGAAGTGGCGGACCGTCGGCACTGTAGCGGCATCGGGCCTCGCTAAACGGGGCAGCTATGATCCGAGCGACCCTAATTCACCGGCTGCTGCCACGGCCCTGTATTGCATTGTATGTTCATTTCCACATCGGCAAAGTTTTCCTGCGGTGCTGACATTGCAGCGCGCGGCGGGCAAGGCAGCAACCAACTTAATCCGTAAATTGAAGCTCCTGCGTGCGCCGTCTTTCGGCGTGGTTGTTGAAATGGCCGCGTTTAAAGACAAGTCGCCATCGGGCGAGTTCTATAATTACGCCTTTGAGGTCGCCGGGCCACTGGAGAATAGAGCTTTCTATGAGGACAATTTTGCGCAGTACCGGTTTTTCATCGAGCATGGCCTCAGAGTGAAAGACATCGAGGATCTGCAAGAGGACGAGTACGGGACTGCTGAGTAGAAGGTTGATGGTCCTGGTCGCTCTGAGTTCTGCACAGTCGATCTACCGGAATCAAAACCGCGTGCACCGGGGCTGTTTTTCCCATCGCTCGAAGAGCGTGCGCAAGCCGTCGGGTTGACAGGGGGAAAACTCGTGAATGCAGATAATGCCTTGCGGCTGTTGGGCGAATCTACCGGCCAGCTCGATCACGTAGCTTGAGACAACGAGTGTTTTCGGCGATTGAAAGCTTACAACCAGCTGCCGCCTCAAACGGGCATCTCATGCCGAGCGGAGTTGACGCAAACACCGACGGCATGGTACGCTCACCCAAATTCTTCGCCGAATTCAACAAGCCCCGGGAACGTTGCTGTGGGCAACTCGCGCCAAAGCAAAATCGGCGGTTATGCCAGGCGGTCGTGCACATCAATGACCGTGGTTCGCCGCATCTGCAACGAGCGGGTTACGATGCAACTTTCCTGGATGTGTCTTCGTTTATAGGGGGAATGCCGACTCCAAGCTAAAAAGGAGGCCTTAATGTGCGATTACAGCCTGCATCACGTGGCCTCGCGGCCTGCCAAGGTCAGCGACAAGCTGGTGACCATGGAACTCACGAAATCCAGCGCGCGCGGCTTTGCTGCCGTCGGGGAGCTCGGTGCCAAGCTCGTAATTCATGATCGTCCACCCAACGTGGCGGTCTGCCTGCTGCCCGGAACGGAACTGGCCTTCAACGACGACGTCCAGTATGAGCGCGCCTTCGGTCTTAAGGCCCGTATCAAGCACAAGGTTGCACGTTTTCGCGAAATCGAGATGAACGATCCGCCCGTCCACTACGACGCGCTGGAATTCCCCGACGGCCAGGTTCTGAAGCTCAGCCGGCTGACCGCTGGTCAAAGCGCTACGGTGCTGCAGTTGCCGGTCACGACACAGCACCACCACCCCGTTGAACCCCGGCACGTCGCCCGCTCGGCCGAGTCGCGCGTTGCTTTGAACCGGGTGTCACCCAGCCAGGGAATGGCGTCGGTCTTCGTGCCGAATCAAGGCGCGGTGATGCTGTGGCAGACGTTGCGGAGCACGGCCATCAGCCTCTCGACCAGCTTTGTGCAGGCATTTCGCCGTGTGAAGGCTCAGCCCGCAGCTATCGATGCCGAGAAGATCGAGGCAAGGTTGCCCGACCTCCTCGCCGCGACGCTCGCGAACAAGCCCGAGGTGCTTAAGCCGGAGAGGAAGCCGGAAGTCACCGCGGCTGCTTAGTGAATTATCCGGCCGTTCAGAGCTGACTTGAGAGCCAATCTGGGACCGGACAGTTAAATCAACGCGGGACGGGGAGAGACATCCTCATCAAGGCGAGAAGGAAGCCTTAGTTGCTCTTCCGCCGCGGCCCAGCCGTCTGAGCCGCTCTTCAGTGTGGTCCGGCACATCACAATAGTTTGATGGCCACGTGATCCGTGGGGGACGAACGCGAGCGACTCGCCGTGGTGGCGGCCCTATCAGCAACCTCCCTGGCGTGGCGCGCGGCGTGCTTGCATCGCACGGGTCGGCGAGACCCGATGCGTCAAGTGACGCTTGCAAGTGCAACGTGGCCCGATCGTGATGCCCTTGCTACGAGGCAGCTGCTCCCGCGGTGTTTTCAGGCGACAAGCGCTCTGTTGCCGATATAAAACTTTCGCTACCGCCGCTTGCGACGCCGCCTCGAGACCCATCCCTTGATAAATCAGCCTGTACCGCATTGCCTCAATAAAAGTCGCCGAAGTCTCGAGTCTTCCGACGGAGAGCGCAGGCGGTTGCACCGCGATCCTGCGACCATCGCCATACATCGGTGCGTAATCCGCAACTGGCTGTACGGCATCGCAGCTCTCATTGCCCTGATGGTGATTGTCGGCGGGATCACTCGCCTCACACTTTCGGGTCTTTCCATTGTGGAGTGGCGGCCAGTTGCTGGCGCTGTACCGCCGCTGAGCGAAAACGCCTGGGCCGCGGAATTCGAGAAGTACAAGACCTCCTCTCAATATCAGCTCGCCAACAAGGGCATGACCCTTGATGAATTCAAACGCATTTACTGGTGGGAATGGGCACACCGGCTGCTTGGCCGCCTTATCGGTGCTGCCTTTCTGTTGCCGCTGCTCTTCTTTCAGTTCCGTGGATGGATTGAACGGGAGTTGCGATGGCGGCTGTGGCTCATCTTTGCGCTTGGCGCCTTGCAGGGCGCGATCGGCTGGTGGATGGTGGCATCCGGACTGGTCGGGCGTGTCGACGTGGCACAGGAGCGTCTCTCCATTCACCTCACCATGGCCTGCCTTATCCTGATTGCGGTGATCTGGACGGCGCGGTCTCTCCTTGCACCGGCGGCGGCCAAAGCCCTCATCCCGCGCCGCCTTGCGCCGACGTCCGTGGCGATTCTGGGATTACTGGTCGTGCAGATCGCGCTTGGCGGTCTGGTGGCCGGGCTCAAGGCCGGTAACATCTACAACACCTGGCCGTTCATTGATGGGGGGTTCATTCCTCCACGCGAGCACCTCCTCCTGCTCCAGCCGGCCTGGTTGAATCTCGTAGACAATCACCTCACCGTGCAGTTCGTTCACCGCATGGCCGCGTATCTGCTGGTGGCGCTTGCGGCACTGCACGCTGCCGACTGCACGTACCAGCGCGCCGGCCGCGCCGGCGCCATCACGCTCGCCTGCCTCCTCCTGCTCCAGGCGACGTTGGGGATCGCAACACTCCTGTGGCACGTACCGGTACTGCTTGCCCTTGCGCACCAAACGGTCGCTGTCGTAGCGCTGATGGTAGCTGTCGTTCACGCGGCAAACCTGCGGGCCGGCACAGCGCAAACCGTCCGATATGAAGATGGCGAGCAGCGAAGCGCGACGGAGCGCCTGTCGCCGGCATGACATGGAGAGCGGGGCAGGCCCGCTGCTAAGCACCTGAAGTTGAAGCGAACGTCGCTGCCAGATAGTATGTTCCAGACGGCAATCCCTGCTTCGTCTAATGCAACAAAAATCTGATACGTCGGCTTAAAATGCACGCGTTACTACGAGCTATCGGAGTTATCACTTTGCTGGCGGGACTGGGCTTTATCGGCCAGGGCTCCCGCTTTTTCGGCTATCCCGCCGAAGGTTACATTATCAGTCAGAGCCAACTGGTCTATTACGGCGCCGGCCTGGCCGTGGTCGGGCTTTTGCTCATAATCTTTTCACGACCGTCCGACGAACCGCGGATTTGAGAGTACGCAGCAATCATGTCGACCGCAGCAAATGCTCGCGGCGATGCCAGAGGTGTCACGCAACCAATGTGCTGTTGCCCGCGCCGCGGGGGTTTGGCGGCCTGATCTGGCTCGTTTTGTCGCGGCGCGGGTTTTGAGCGCGCAGGCGATCACCTATATAGCACCTAGAGCGTCTGAAATTCTCCCGAGCAGAAGAGGGTCCGCATGTCCGAACAGTCTTCGTCTGAAAAAGTGCCCGTGACGGTGCTGACCGGCTATCTCGGCGCCGGCAAGACGACCTTGCTCAACCGCATCCTTTCCGAGCCGCACGGCAAGAAATACGCCGTCATCGTGAATGAATTCGGCGAGATCGGTATCGACAACGACCTCGTGCTCGGAGCGGACGAGGAAATATTCGAGATGAATAACGGCTGCATCTGCTGCACGGTGCGTGGCGACCTCATACGCATCATCGACGGGTTGATGCGACGCAAAGGAAAATTCGACGGGATCATCGTCGAGACGACGGGGCTTGCCGACCCGGCTCCCGTCGCTCAGACGTTCTTCATGGACGAGAATGTCGGCCGCAAAACCAAGCTGGATGCCGTCGTCACCGTGGCCGATGCCAAATGGCTTAACGACCGGCTGAAGGATGCACCGGAAGCGAAGAATCAAATTGCATTTGCCGATGTGATCTTGATCAACAAGACCGATCTCGTCTCGCCCGACGAATTAAGCGACGTCGAAGCGCGCATTCGCAGTATCAATGCGTTCGCCAAGTTGCACAAAACTGAACGCGCCAAGATTCCTCTTGATGCGGTTTTGGGTCGTAATGCCTTCGACCTCGATCGCATTCTCGATCTTGAGCCGGCCTTTCTCGTGGGCGATCATCCCGGTTCTGAGCAGGCTCATGGGCACGAGGATCACCAGCATCATGAGGCGCATGCGAACGGCGGTTTGAAGCATTACCACGAGGAAGAGATTCAATCGATCTCGCTTCGTACCGAAAAGCCGCTCGACGCGGACAAGTTTTTTCCCTGGGTGCAGGATCTGGTCCAGAAAGAGGGGCCGAGCATTTTGCGTTGCAAGGGCATCCTCGCCTTCAAGGATGACGATGAGCGTTTTGTCTTTCAGGGCGTTCACATGATCCTTGATGGCGATCATCAGAGGCCGTGGAAGGAGGATGAGAGGCGGGAAAGCCGCATCGTTTTTATCGGACGCAACCTGCCGCGCCAGCTGATCACCGAAGGATTCGAGAGCTGCCTCACTCAGTAACTTGCCCATCGGGCAACAAGCAGCTTGAAAGCCAATAGATCCAATCAGTCGCTCGGTTTTTTCATTTATCGACCTGCTTATCCGTCGCATTCGACGGCGTTTCTTCAGTTTCGCGCGTGAGTAACCCGGCCATCAACAACCCGGCAACGAAAATGTCGGGGCTGACCGTTGAAACGTGAACGCCTTGCTCATACACGCGATCCGCAACCCGCTCCATGAACGCCTGATCGCTGAGGTTTTGTTCATTCCAACTCGCTTCGCGCAGGCGGCGGACTAAATCGAGCGATGTTTCGGCCTCGATCAGCAGCCCATGGTTTGTACGGTATTGCATCGTTGTTCTCTCTTCAGGCAACTGCTTTTGCATTCAACCCGTACGTCCGCGGGCGTTCGGCCCTGGGAATGCGGTCGACGCAACGAGCAAGGTAGCGCCACGGTCTGGTGCGGAGGCGATCATACGATAATGATGTTTGCCGACAATTAGGCGTCCCCACCAGGGTCTTCGGTCACCCCCAAACCTACCGCCAGCCGGCGAGATCGGCGGAGCGGGTTACTGACCCGCGGCGCCATGAGCGCCTTTTCGACTTTGGTGTCGCCGCATTGGGGACAGGAAATCTCGCCCGCCTTCTGCTGCGCCTCGAACCCGTCGCCGTCACGAAACCAACCTTCAAATTCGTGACCGCGAGCACAATGGAGCGTAAATAAGATCATCGATTACTGCCTCAGACCTGCATTTTACTCGGCTCATTTCCTTAATTTGCAATCGGCTGCATCCAATGCAAGAGAGCATGCGATCACCTGAATCCTCCATGGCTGCGTCCGTGTGGGTCAACCGCTTTTTGCCTTTGATCAAGCCAGGTGGTCTTGTGCTCGATCTCGCCGCCGGCCAGGGCCGGCATGTTCGCCTGCTGCGCGACTGCGGATTTGCTGTGTGTGCGGTCGACCGTGATATCACGGCACTGTTGTCGTTCGCGGGGCCGTGCTGCGAGGTGCGCCGCGTCGACCTCGAAACGGACGATCGGAGCAACCTGGGCGAGGGCTATGATGGAATTATTGTTACGAATTACCTGCACCGTCCCCTGCTCCCGGCGATCGCCCGCGCTCTCGCGCCGGGCGGAGTGCTGATCTACGAAACCTTCGCGCGCGGCAACGAACGCTTCGGTCGGCCGCACAATCCGGATTTCCTGCTGCGCCCCGGCGAATTACTCGAAGCCTTTGCGGATCTTACGGTTGTCGCGTTCGAACAGGGAGAGGTTTCGGTACCACGCCGCGCCGTGATCCAGCGCCTTACCGCAGTACTCGGTTCGATGGGCCTCTTGCCGCAGGCAGGAGATTGAGATTCGCTGGAGTAAGCCCACGGCACACAAAGACTGCCGAAGGATATCGCTCGAACAATTTCTTATTTTTGCGGCGAGTACAGCGTGACTGCGGTGCCAATACGCCCCCGACGTCTACAGCGCCGCAACTGCTTTTATTGCAGCGTGCCGGCGAGCGGTAAATTCGGCCGTAATGGCGGGATCACTGCTAAGCAACGGGATGAGCGCCAAGCAACGATCCTGAAAACGTACATGGCGTTGAGAGACAATCTGCTCCATCTGTTGGCGCAACTCGCCCATGTGATCATCCTCGTCGATCACAGCAAGTAGTTTCACGAAGCCAATCCAGTGATGCGGGGCAAGCGGCTTGTCGGCGCGCGCGTCGAGCTCCCTGGCAACCTCATCGATGAAATTCCGGAGCACGGTCATCGGTGCAGCTCAAGCCCTTCGGCATGGATAACGTCGTCTGATCTGGTGCTGGTTGCCAGCGTTGCTGTGTGTTTTGTCAGCCCAACCCCGAAGTAAATCTTTATTGCGTTGCCTTTTGACTGATTTCCGGGGGTGGATCAGTAATCAATGACTCTGGTGCTGATACTAATAGCTGACCTGATGGGAGCGAGCGGAGTTGTTCTTGCCGCTGCGGTGGCACACACCAAGTCTGGCCTGGGACTTGAGGGTGCCGGTCATTTGCTGCTGTTCCATGCCAGCGCGGTTCTCAATCGCGCTGTTATAGCAGAGCCTGCGCTGAAGCCGCTCGGGCTCGATGTGCTTGGCGGATGGGTGCTTGGCACCGCGCTGTTTGCTGGCGACATCGCCCTTCGCGCTTTCGTCGGCTAGCGCCTATTTCACATCGCACCGCCAACCGGCGCAGTCGTACTCACTGGCATGGCTCGCGCTCGCTGTGTCTCCTTGCGCGGTTAGTACTACACCTCAGCCGAGATTGCCATTAATACTGCTGATCGTGCTGACGCTGCTGACGGTGCTCCCGTTTATCGCAAACGCGGCTGGCGGTATTTTCCAGAGACGAACTGATCGTGATCACTCTGCTTCCGGCGCGTCCCTCGCGCCTGAAGATGATATCAATACCGAGTGCTCGAAGAGACGTCTGCGCGCGGCGCAAGTGACCGGCGAAAGCGCGGGGATTTGCCGGCCAACGGCTGTCGTCCCTTGAACTCTCACTTCTGCGCTGAACGCTGAAGTGCAAAAGATCAGCGGCGGTACCCATCCAAAAGCTGCGCTCGCTCATCAACTCTCGCACACAATCAGCGATTGGGTCAGAATCGACTACGTCCTGGATCACCGTCATCCGATTACGCGCGTAAGCGCGGGTGAAGGTGCCCGCAGGCCAGAGCGCGGTTTCGCAAGCCGTGGCCCAGAGCGCAAAATCAGCCATGCGTGGCAATCGATCGAGACGCACGCTGCTCAGGGCTCTCAAGCCATGCGCCGTCGCGTCTAGCAAGGCGCCTAATATTCGCGGCCGGGCAGCTTCGAACTCACGCCAAAGCTCAGATTCTAAGCGCCGCTGCTCCTCTCGAATAGGTCCAAGCGTCAGAAAAATCGTGCGGTCAGCCAAATCTGAGCGGGCGATGACATCCTCGATGCCGTTCAAAAGCGTGGGGCGCGCGGCTTTGAACAGCACTTCCTCATCATCCGTGTAAAGCTGGCGTACGGCGAAACTGCCCCCGCTTGCCAAGCGGCACAGTGCATCGGAGAGCCACGCCGGCAAGCCCGACAAGTTATCGAAGGCAAGCAGATGACCATTGTTGGCGGCAATCATAAGCTCGCGTTCCTTGCGTGGGAGCGCTCGCACCGGGGCCGCATTGGGATCGACAAGTGCCCTGAGCAGCTTTGAAAAGATTGTTTTCGCTGAGCCTTGCTCGCCGGATATGGCCAGCAGTGGATAGGGCCCTGTTGGTCGAAAGGCCGCGAGCAGCCATGCGACAACCAACACAAAACCGTGCTCGCTTGGGAGATTGAGGAACGGCCGCAGGGCTTCAATAGATCCGCCGCGCTCCGGCACAGGCAGTGGCAACATCCCGGTGGCCCGACGAAACCGCACTGGTGGGCATCCCAGCACGCGCCAGCCATCGGGGGCGATTTGAATAGCACGCCACTGCTCGTCGCTCAGGTCCAGGTAAATCCGGCCCTCGTGTTCGGCGATGCGCATACTGACCGCCCGCTCGGGCGCATCAAACTGCGCGCCCGCTTCAAGCAGATCGAGCATTGATCGAATTGCTGCCGCTCCCACCGCGCTGCCGGTCGCCTGGTAATAACAGCGTCGCAGCCAGGTTCGGAAACGTTTACTGCGAATGGGCCAGGTTTCTCGATGGCCATCCGTCACGAAATCAGCAAACGCAAGTCCGTTAGCCGTATGAAATAACTCCTCACACAGCGGCACGTCATTGAGCATGTCCGTTAGCACTCAAACGGCGCTTAGTTGCGCGGAGCGTGATCGGGAGATTCCGGTGACTGCTGAGTACCGGCACTGTGTGCTGCCGGCTTGGCGTGCTTGGATCCATGTCCCTCGTGTGCCTGCGGTATCGCCCCAGATTCCCCGTCTGAGCGCGATTGCTGCCACAACTTGAGCGCCACTGGGAGCGGGTCGAGATTGAGCTTCCGCCACCATGCGGCTTCGTCTCCTGAACGATGCAGCTCCCGATGATGCACGCGGCAGATCGGGACGGTGAACTCATCGCTCACTCGGCGTCCCAGGGCACGCGGTTGCGTAAAGGTAAGGTGATGTGGATCTGAGGGGACGCGGCCGCACACAAGGCATGGCTGCCGCAGAACGAACTTGCGGTGATCTTTATCCCGCAGGCGAACCGGCTTGCCCAAATCTTGCACGATGTTTTGGCGGGGTTGCCTCTTTGGCCGCTTCACAGTTTTGCGGCCTGCATCGGGATCCGGCTCGAAAGCTCTTATATGCGCCGGCCCCTCAGCATGTAGGATATCGCTGAACGTGGAGAGCCTCGCCTGGAACTGCTGCTCGACCATTTTGCCATCTTCTGCTGTGAGCGTGTTCTTGGCAGGCAGATTTCGATGCGCCCAGGCAGCCGCCTCCTCCGCCGAGTTTATAGACGGCAGTTGCTCAGTGAGGCTTTCCCGGAGACTCGCCGACAACTGTGCTCCGAGCACGCTTGTTGGCGAGGCTCTCGAAAGCTCATCGCGTCCAATGATCGGCTTTCGCGCTGCCGCTACTTGTCCATTCCCGTCCTTGGGAGGATTTGCTGGTCGTGCGGCCGCGGCTGATGGATGGGGTTCGGCACTGAGATCCGGCGCATCGAGATCATCTTCTCCCGCAAT
>JBKPOZ010000019.1:0-13567 GCA_046733355.1 Pseudomonadota bacterium
GCGCTGACCGACCTTGATCTGCGAGACCACGTCCCAGATCAGCTTGAGGTTGACCTCGGCAACGCTCACGCCCGCATCGCGCCGGGTCCCGGCAAGCGCAAGCGTCATGTACGGTTCTGATTCGCGCCTGAAATAGACCGGACCATAATAGACCTTGTGCGCCACCGCCTCGGTGAACTTGGGATCTTTGGAAAAATCAGCCTGGCTTGCGACCACGTCCATGGCGAGGCGAGAGACGCGCAGCTGCTCGCGTCCACTCGAATCGAGCTGAGAGAGCTCGGTGATCGCCGGCACCTGGCGCAGAAGGCGCAAACCGTCAAAGCGTCGCTGGTCAATGGTTCCCGCCGACCACGGCAGCTGCGTGGTCCACCCAACCTGGCTTTCAATCTCCTTGATGAACTGGCCGATCTTGGCAGCGGCCGATTCCGCCTGCTCGCGCTGGATGCGGATAAGAGAGGATTTGTGCTCCTGATATGAAAACCAGATTTCCGATAATCCGTTGGTGACGAGCGCCACGCACACAACCGCCAGGAACAAGGCGACGTATTTGCGGAACAGCCGGCCACGCAGCGGCGAGGCCACTTCCTTCTCGGGGGCGGGCGCCACCTCTTTGTCCATCGGCAGCACGCCGTTGGCGGTCTGGTCAGTCACTCTGTCATCTCGCAGGCGCGGCTAACTTGTGAATGATACTTGATTGCCGGCTCCGCGGAAACTCGCCGGCCCGGCACCCGTACACCCGGGCTCATTCAATGACCTCGTTGGCGCGTAGCAACAAGGCCGTCGGAATGTCGAGCCCAAGGGCCTGTGCGGCTTTCAAGTTTACGACCAGCTCGAATTTCGATGGGCGCTCGATGGGCAGTTCCGCCGGCTTGGCGCCCGCCAGCACCCTGCCGGCGAGAGCTCCGGTCTGCGCATAAAGCTCGTTCAGGTTGGTGCCATAGGCCAACAAGCCGCCGGAGCGTGCAAAGTCGGCAAACAGGGTTATGGCCGGAAGGCGGTAGCTCGCCGCAAGGTCGCCCATCCGCTGGATATTCGATCCAAAAACCGGAGAAGAGAGGATGACCAAGCCGCCTGCCCCCTGTTGACTCGCCAAACGGAAGGCGCCCTCGATCTCGGCGGGTGAGGCAACCTTCAGAACCAACAACAGCTGAAATCGTGCCAGCGTCTCGTTGCTGATCGCGTCAAGCTGCAAAGGTCCGGTCGCCGGGTCCCAGATCACCGCAACGCGCTCCAGCTTCGGCACTGCTTCGCTCAGCAACTGCAGCCACTTGGCGCTGAACTCGGGGAAATCAAAGAAAATGCCGGTCAGATTTCCGCCGGGCCGCGCCACACTACGAATGAATCCGCTTCTTACGGGATCGGATTCCAGATCGAGCGCAACGATAGGTATGGTTTTGGTCGCAGCGGCAGCGACCCGGACGGCCGCAGGTCCGATCGCAACCAGCAGCGACACCGGCCGCTGTACGAGCTCCTTTGTCAGTTCTTCGTAGCGCTGGGCTTGAGATTCAGCGCTTCGCCTTAGCAGCACGACATTGCGCCCTTCGGAATAACCTTTCGAATGCAGCCCTTCCAGGAACGCGCCAAGCCGCGTTTCCATCATTGCGGTTTCGCCGGCATAGATGATGCCTATTTCCGGAATTTTCGCGCCGCGCTGCGCGCAAGCAGCACGCGGCCACACCATTGCGGCACCAATCGTTGCCATCAGCTTGCGCCGATTCATGCAATCCTCGCGGGGCGAAGCATAAAGGCTGTATCGATACCATTTCCGGCATGCGCTACGCTATTCGCGACGCGTATCGCAAGCTCTGCCACGGCTATGTCCTATACAGCCATCATCGTCGAGAAGATCGAGCGCGTGGCGCGGCTCACGCTCAACCGGCCCGAGCGCGCGAACGCGCTCAATGCGGCGATGCTCGACGAAATCAACACGGCGCTCGACGACGTCGAGCGTGACGCAAACCTGCGCGCCGTGGTCGTGCGCGGGCAAGGCGAAGCGTTTTCCTCGGGCTTTGATCTAAAAGAGCAGATGGAGCGCAGGCCGACGGGCGTCGAGCAATGGCGCCCCGTTCTGCGCAAGGATTTCGATACCGTAATGCGCTTCTGGCATTGTCCCCTGCCCACCATCGCGGCGGTGCGGGGCCCCTGTCTTGCCGGAGCATGCGAGCTGGCGCTCGCCTGCGACTTGACCATCGCTTCCGAGGACGCATTTTTTGGCGAGCCGGAGCTGAAGTTCGGCGCCGGTATCGTGGCCATGATCCTGCCGTGGGTGGTCGGGCCCAAGATTGCCAAGGAAATCATCTTCACCGGCGCAAACCGCGTTTCCGCACAGCGCGCGAAAGAGATCGGTATGGTCAACCAGGTGGTGCCGGCCCATGCGCTCGATGCGACGGCGCTCGCCGTTGCCAATCACATCGCGGCGATCGATCCCGGTCTGGTCAAACAAACCAAACGCGCCGTCAACCGCGCGCTGGAAGCGGCGAACATGCTGCAGGCGCTGGAAGACGCGCTTGCCATCGATCTCGCCATCGAGGGCGCCGGATCACCGGACAAGAGACACTTTATGGAGATTGCCCGCCGGGACGGGCTCAAGGCAGCGCTCGCTTGGCGTGACGCGCGCTTTCCGAGCCGCAATGCATGATCGCGCCCTCGCGCGCCTTCTCGCCGGGGCATTGAGCGGTCTTGCTCACCCGGTCGAGAGCGTCGCGGAAGTATCCAGTCATGCGTCGGACCTGCTCGCGGTTGCGGAGCATGCGGCAGCGCGCTTGCGTCAGCATGAGGTTCGAGTGGGCGAGCCCGTGCATGTGCGCATGGGCAACCGGCCTTCCGACTTGGCTTCTCTGCTCGGCGTGTGGCAGGCGGGCGCCGTGGCGGTGCCGATCCATTTTGGGGCGGCTGCACACACCGTCGCGCGCGTGCAAAGCAAGACCCGCGCCCGTTTTCTGATGGATTCGGGCACGCTCGAAATCATCGACAATGCCGTTCCGCCCGGCAGGGAGCTCTTGCGCCACGCGGCACTTGTGATTTTCACCTCGGGCAGCACAGGCGAGCCGAAAGGCGTCATCCTCGGGCACCAGCGCTTTGCCGACAAGCTTGCGGTGCTCGCGCGCCTCCTGTGGTTTGATCGCACTGACGTCGTGCTCTTGCCTTTGCAGCTCACGTTCATTTTCGGGCTTTGGGTCAGCCTCCTTGCGCTGATGGCGGGATCGCAGCTCGTCCTGGTGCCGAGATTCACGCCTGAAACAATCCGCATCGGCCTCGGCAAAGGCGCGACAGTTCTTGCGGGCGTGCCTTCCATGTTTCGCACACTGCGTGCGGATATGAGTTTCCGTGCTCCGGGTTTGCGCATGCTTCTCTCGGGTGGGGAGGTGCTCCCCAAGCACGTGGCCGAAGAGGTGCAGAGCGCCGCTCCGCACGCTCGGCTCTACGATCTTTACGGATCGACCGAGACCGGCTCATGCGATTTTTGCCTGGGACCGCAGGACCAGCCGCAAGGGCTCGGCACGATCGGCAGGACGACCGAAGGCGTCGAGTTTCGTATTCGTGCCGTCGCAGGCGGGGAAGCCGAAGCGGGCGAACTGCAGATCCGCACGCCTTTCGGCATGCTCGGTTATCTCGATCAGCCGGAGCTTACGGCTGTCTCTTACGACGACGACTATTTCAGAACGGGAGATCTCGCGCGCCTGGATAAAAGCGGGCGTGTTGCACTCATCGGGCGCAGCAAGGAAATCATGTCGCGCGGCGGCATGAAGATCGCGCCGCTCGAGGTGGAGAATCTGCTCTGCGAGCATCCTGATATCGCGGCGGCGCTGTGCGCGGGCCTTGCCGATGGGCGCTTGGGCGAGACGGTGCATGCGATTGTGGTGCCGCGCGCCGGCGCGCGGCTGGATCCGGTCGCGCTGCGGGAATGGATGCTATCGCGCACCGAGAGGTTCAAGGTGCCCGACACGTTCGTGTTCGAGGACGCCTTGCCTCTCGGTCCAACCGGGAAGGTGGACCGCCGCGCGGCAGCGGCATTGATCTTTGGAGCGCGGAACCAAACACAATAGAGCGGGATGCATTTTGGTCATTCCGTCGCGCAATAGCTCAGATTTTCCGGCGCCAGTGCTCGCGGAGCATGGAATAGATTGCCGTCCAATCATGGCGACCGTGCCCTTCGCTGCGCGCGTGCTCGTAAATCGGCCGTGCCGCTGCGGCGGTTGGGGTCGAAACGTCGAGCTCAGCCGCCAGCTCCAGAGCGAGTCCGAGGTCCTTGTGGGCGAGATCGACCATAAAGCCCGGCGAAAGATCGTTGCGCAACACCTTGGCGGGATAGGTCGTCGCCATGTGCCCCTGACCGGCCGTCGTGCCGAGCATCACTTTTCGCGCCAGCTCCGGATCGAGGCCACTCGCCTCGGCGAGCAGCAGGGCCTCCGCCGTGGTGACGTTGGCTGTGATCGACATGAAGTTGTTGACCACTTTCATGCGCGATCCACTCCCGCTTCTGCCGCAGTGGACGATGGTGTCGCCGAGCTTTTCCAGAACAGGGCGCGCGCGCTCCACATCAGCCGCTTCACCGCCCACCATGATCAGGAGCTTGCCTTCGACCGCGTGCTGAGAAGAGCGGCCAACCGGCGCGTCCAGCATGGCGATGCCGCGGGCCTTGAGCTTGCCCGCAATGCGGTCCGTCGCCGCTGGAGCAATGGTGCTCATCTCAATCAAGAGACTCCCTTGCTGCATGCACTCGACGGCGCCGGCGGGGCCAAACATCGCCGTCTCCACGTCCTCGCCGTTCGGCAGCATGGTGATCACGATCTCGGCGTCGCGAGCTGCGTCCGCGGGGGATGTGGCGGGCTTCGCGCCGGCGGCAGTAAGCGCTGCGCAAGCCTGCGGGTTAATGTCGAAGACGCGCAGCGGGTAGGCAGCTTTCAGCAGATTGCGCGCCATGGGGCCCCCCATGGTGCCAACCCCTATGAAACCAATTCGCTGCATCCCTGCGTTCCTATGGTAGCCCGCATGAGCGCGAGCGATATGCGGGACGGAAGAACCCGGGTGTCGCTTCGCTCACCCCGGGCTACTTGCCTTGGGCAAAGTCCTTGAGTTTGGGGTCGCTCGCAACGCGCTTGAGATAGACATCGGTCGCGAAGCTGCGCGGCTGCGGCGCTTCCTGAAGCGTGCCGGTGCTCTTGAGATACTCGCCAAGTTTGCTGAACCACGTGTCGACCTCGGCGCTGCCCGCCGAGCGATCGAACAGCTTGAGCTGCTCGGCAAGCGTGAACGTTGGACGCGTGTCGATCTCGCGGGCGAGGTATTTTTCCGGAAGGATCACACCCGTTTTGCGATAAAATTCATTCATGAGCTTAATCGTCTCGTCGCGGTGGGCTTTCTCCCAGACGATCGCCCGCAGATAGACCGCGAGATACGCCGCCACCTTGTCGGGGTTCTGCTCTGCATAAGCGCGGCGCACGAGCAGCGCTCCCGGAATGGTCACGCCGGCCTCCTTGCCGGAACAGATGAGTTGGGCGCCCGTGCGCTCCTCGAGCGTGTAGATGTTGGGCGCCCATACGCCGGCCAGAGCGCCGGTGCCGGTCGCAAATGCCGAGATGATCTCCTGCTGATTCAAATTCACGATCTGCATGTCCTTCGCGCCAAGTCCCCATTTCGCGAGGCAGGCGAGCGCCGCATATTCCCCCGTGGAATTCGTCGTCAGCAGCATCTGCTTGCCTTTGAGCGAAGCCGGATTGTTGCGGATGCCCTCCGCCTCGTTCTTGCGCGCCATGATCGCATTGCCGATCGATTCGTCATTGGTGATGCCAATGGTCAGGATATCGAAGCGTTGCGCGCCCAGAGTTGCAGGCGCCGAGCCCGCGCCTCCCACATCCCACGACTTCGATGCCGCGGCTGCCATCTGCGGAGCGCCGGAGGGAAATGTGCTGAACTGCGGCTCGAGCCCGACCTCCTTCCACCAGCCCTTCTCGCTCGCGAGGTAGTAGGGCAGCGACCAATAGAGCGCCGGCTGATAGCTCACCCCAATGGATGTGAGTTGTTGCGCGTTGAGCGCAACGGGAGCGCCGGCGGCGAGTGCCAGCACGCAGACAGCCACTGTCGTTTTCAGGTTGAGCATGTTTCCTCCTCTGTTTTCAGGCTTTCACCTCTGTTGCGCGAGGATAACTGCATCTGCTGGCGCAAGAGGCGCCAGATATGCGCGCGCAGATGCCCGAACCCGGGCATCTCCATCACCTCCTCGCTGGCGAGCTTGTCCCAGCCCTCCGCCTCGCGTGTGGGGCGGCTGTCGACAATCTCTACGATCCTGCCGGGACTGCGGGCAAGCACAACGACGCGATCCGCGAGATAGACCGCCTCCTCGACCGCGTGGGTAATAAACAGGACCGTGCGCGGATTGACGCGCGAGATGCGGATCAGCTCTTCCTGCATGAGAATGCGCGTCTGCGCATCGAGCGAGCCGAAGGGCTCATCCATGAGCAACACCTCCGGCTCGATCGCGTACGAGCGTGCAATGGCAACCCGCTGTTGCATGCCCCCCGACAATTGATGCGGATAATTCTCCTCGGTGCCGGAGAGTCCCATCACCTCGACATAGCGGACGACGAGCCGATCACGCTCGGCGCGGGACATTCCTTTGCATTTGAGACCAAAGGCGATGTTCTCGCGCACGGTCTTCCAGGGAAACAATGCAAACTGCTGAAAAACTACCGCGCGGTCCGCTCCCGGCCCATTTACCGGCCGACCGCCCACCCGCACCATCCCCGAGGACGGCGCCTCGAGACCGGCCACCATGCGCAACAACGTGGTCTTCCCACAACCTGAAGGGCCGACAATGGCAACGAACTCTTTGTCTGGAATCGTGAGGCTCACGTCGGCAAGGGCAGTGAAAGTGGAGCTGCCGCGCGGAAAGCTCTTGCTGATGGATGTGAACTCGATGTCGCTCATGCGACTTGGCCCCAGCGCCGCTTGATCCGCGCTTCGGCGGCGCGCAGCGCGACATCGATGAGCAGCCCCGTTACACCGACGGCGAGCATGGCGGCGATCACGATGTCCGGCGCGAGGTTGCTCTGCCCCTGCACCAGCACGTAGCCGATGCCCGAGGAAACGACGATGAGCTCGGCCCCGATCAGCGACTGCCATCCGAGCCCGGCACCGACGCGCAGGCCGGCAATCACCGAAGGCAAGGCCCCGGGCAGCAACACTTCGAGGATGACGCGCATGCCCCCTGCCCCGAGCGTGCGCGCCGCTTCGGTCAAATACCGTTCGACCTGATGAGCACCGCGATACGCGTTGAGCAGGCATGGCGCAAACGCCCCCGTGAAGATCACCATGACGGGGCCGCCGATCCCGGTACCGAACCAGAGCGCCGCGAAGGGCACCCAGGCGAGCGGCGCGATGTAACGATAGCCCTCGAAAATCGGCGATACGATCGCGGCGAGCACGCGCCAGTGACCCATCGCAAGGCCGAGCGGAATGCCAATGGCGGCGGCAAGCGCGAACCCCGCCGCCCAGCGGCCAAGGCTCGCGAGTACATGCCCCTGGATGGTGTTTCCGGCGAACGGCTCAACCGTCATGGTCAAGCCCGCGCTAACCACTTCAGCAGGCGAGGGCAGAACGAATTTCGACACGAGCCCCGCGCCCGTCACGCCTTGCCAGCATCCGAAGAAAACGATCGCGCCGACAAGCGAGAGCATCGCAAGCTCGGAATGCCTCATTCGCCGGCCGGTCAGGATTGGCGCCATTGCACGACGCGCCCTTCCACCATGGCCAAAACCTTCGTGGTCAGCGCTCCCAAAACCGCAACGGAAATCATCCCCACCGCGATCATGGCGGGATAGATGTCGCGGTAGGCGATGCTCAGCACTTTGCCCAGCCCGAAGAGGGCTCCCACCAGTTCGGCGGCGACCAGCGTGGTCCACGAGGCCTGCAGCGAGAGCCGCAGGCCGGTGAAGATCATGGGCATGGCTCCGGGGATGAGCACGTCACGCACGACGAGGGCGGGCGACGCGCCGTGCACGCGGGCCGCCGCGATCAAAGTGGGATCGACATTGCGGATGCCCGCATAGGCGTTGATCACCGCAGGCACGAACGCGGCAAACCAGATCACCAGCACCTTCGCGCTGTCGGCGAGGCCGAGCCACACGATGGCAAGGGGAATCCAGGCGAGCGGCGGAATGGGTCGGATGAGCAGGAAAGCCGGGTTGATGAAGGCCTCAAAACGGGGGCTGAGCCCTATCGCAATGCCCAGCGGCACGCCGGTAGCGGCGGCGACCACAAACCCGAGGACGACGAGGCGCAAGCTGTACAAGCATTGGGTAAGGAGCGTTGCGCCCGCGTATCCGCGGGTCATGATCTGAGAGCCGGCGGTCAGCACGTCGGCCGGACTGGGGAAGCGGTGGCGGTCGACCAACCCCAGCAGATCCGTGGCGGCGTACCAGCTCAGGAAAAGCAGAACGACGGTTGCAATACCGATCAGGGTTCTTGCTTTCACTCGCTCTACCTTTTCTTCAAGCCCGCCCTGGCCGCCGCCTGGCGCACCGTGGGCGCTTCGATGCGCCTCCACGCCCCTTCGGCGATGCTATAGCAGCCGAACGCGAACAGTCCCGCTGCCATGATGCCAAGCCACACGCTTCCAAGGGGCTGTCGTCCGATCGCGCGCAATGTCCCTGCCACTCCCCTCGCCTCACCTGGATCGGAGTAAAGCGCGGACAGCAGTAGAAAGGCTCCGGCCGCCGCGTACACGATTGCCCTCGCCAAAAACCCAAAACGTCCGAGCGCCGTTATGAACGTGCGTCGCTTCCCGCGAACGGCAATGCGCCGCTTGAAATGGGCGAGCAGCCCGGAGACGACCATGCTCACGCCGTTCAGTATGACGATCAGACCGGTGATGCCAATCAACCACTGACCGAAACGCCACTGCAGCAGCCAGCCGGTCCAGTCGTGCACCGTCTGATCACTGCTGGCGCGTCCGATCCAGCCCCAGAGCATGGTCGCAGGAACGGCGGCAAGTGCCACGTAGAAGAGGCCCTGCAGAAAATAGAGCGCGCGCCGGACGATCCCTTTCACATCCCTCCCGCTTCCGTCGGCATCAAACAGCGCCTGCACAATGCGCCAGGTTGCGAAGAACAGAAGCCCCACGCACATGACGATTACAATGAATTCGCCCAAAGCATGCGAGAGCAGCGTCTGCAGCACGTCCTTTGGGTCAGGCGACCGACGCAGTGATCCAAACGCCGCCAGCATGACAAGCGTCCCGAGCACCACGAACACCGCCCCGCGCGCCACGTAGCCGATACGCGCCATCCACTCGAACGCCCGCGTGCGCATAATGGGAGCGACCTATCACGCGCAGATGTGCTCTGCGCATTTATTCGCCTGTAACCCGGATAGAGCGACCCGCCTTCGCTCGCTTCGCGAGCTGCGTCGGGCTCGAGTCCGCCAAAGCGCAGAGCGCGTAGGCGGAAGCGATCTCCGGGAAAGGCCGCCCCGGATTTCGCTTCGCTCAATCCGGGCTACGTCCGTTCGGATGAACGGCGGCGCTCAGGTTCTGCTCGGCACGCTGGTGTCGCTGCTGCGCGCGTGCATGGCCATTGCGATCATGGCGGATCCGCCAAACAGCATATTGATGCCGACCAGCAAACCGAGGGCCCATGCCGCCGAGCCAGGCAGCCCGGCAAAAATGATGACGGCGAGAACGAGGTCGACGATCCCGCTGAACAGCATCCAGCCCCATTGCCCGCTCAGCTCCCGCTTGTGCTCGAGCGCATACATGATCGAGATCACGCCCTCGATGACGAAGAAGGCAATCAGCAAAAACGTAAGAGAGATCGCGCCGCTGACCGGCGAGATGAGCAACACCAGTCCGGCAGCTATGGCGAGAATGGCGGAAAGCAGCGACCACCAGAAGCCTGGCGCATGACGGGCTCCGAACGTCGTGATGAGACCGGCGATGCCGCTGAAAAGAAACAGCCAGCCCAACACGATGGTAACGCCGATGGTCGCGAGAGGCGGGATGATAATGGCAAGAAGTCCGAGCACCACCAGGATGATGCCTTCGACCAAAAACAGCTTCCAGTGCTCGCGGATGGATTGTGTCAACGCCCGCTGCAGATCGCCCCCGTTTGTGCTCATAGCCATGCGAAATCTCCGAACCCGGCGCGCTCAACGCGAGCGCTTCGAACCCAGTCTATCACAATGCCGGCAAACGCAGGCCAGAACCTGGCATTCAATTGCAGCGTTGGGACGTGCATGCGCCCGCAATGGGCGTCAGCGACCGAGCCATAAGGCTACGTCATAGACCAGTGCCCCGAGCACGCAGGCGCCAAGTCCGCTCCACAGCATCCCGAGCATCAGGATCGTGTTCGCACGCTGCAAGAGATGCCAATCGACGAGATGGGCCATGGCTGCCCCACTCTTTGAATCGTATCGCTTTTGCCCTCTATGGTCCACCAGGGCGCGCTCCACCAGCCCGCCAGAGCAAGGCTGGGTTGCGGTGCGTGCGTGGCTACGGCAATCCTGGTGCATCGATGTCCTAACATCGAAGCCTCGGATTGCGTTCCAGACGGAGCGACAGAGGCGGCGTCAGCTTTGTTTTGCTCTGCGACAGTCGTAAACACAGCGCCATGCGTTCTGGGGGAAACTGAAATGCTGCAAAAACCAAGATGCGAGATAATTGCGCTTGAGGAGCACTACTGGGATCGCGAGCTGGCCGACACCTATGAAGGTATCGAGCGTGTCAGCGATCCGACGCTGATCGAGAAGCTCTCCGACGTCGGCGCGCTGCGACTGCGCGAAATGGACGAGGCGGGCGTCGATCTGCAGATCCTCTCCCATGGCTCGCCGTCGACGCAGAAGCTCACCGGGGAAGATGGGGTTGCGCTCACCCGGCGCGTGAACGACCGCCTGCATGCGGTGGTCAGCGGCAATCCCAACCGGCTCGCCGCCTTTGCAGCGCTGCCTACGAGCGAGCCGAAAGCGGCGGCCGATGAGCTCGAGCGCACGACCAAGCTGGGCTTCAAGGGCGCCATGATCCACGGCCTCGCCAACGGCGTATTTTTTGACGACAGGCGCTTCTGGCCGATGTTCGAGCGCGCGCAGGCGCTCGATGTGCCCATCTACCTGCACCCGTCGGTCCCGTTACCGGCGGTGATGGATGCCTACTACAAGGAGTACGTGAAGGACTTCCCCATGGTAATACGCGCCGGGTGGGGATACACGGTGGAAACAGCGACGCACGCCATCCGCCTGGTGCTCAGCGGCTTGTTCGACGCCTATCCCAATCTGAAGATTGTGCTTGGGCATCTGGGCGAGACGCTCCCGTTCCTCGTGTGGCGCATCGAGCACGCGCTGGCGCGCCCCGGCGGCAAGCAACTGAGCTTCCGTGATCTCTTCTGCCAGCACTTCTACATCACGACGAGCGGCAATTTCTCTACCCCTGCCCTCCTGTGCTGCATGATGGAGATGGGCATCGACCGCATCCTGTTCTCCATCGATTGGCCGTTCGTGCCGAACAAGCCGGGGGTGCGATGGCTCGAGGAGCTGCCGCTGTCCGACGAGGACAAAGGCAAGCTCGCGAGCGGCAACACCAAGCGCCTGTTTCGGATGTGAGGCGGTGGCGGGCCGGTGCGTTGGCGCGTATATCTGAGCCCTTGCGCACAGCAGCACAGCACCCGGGCCCGTAGCTCAATGGTTAGAGCCGACCGCTCATAACGGTCTGGTTGGAGGTTCGAGTCCTCCCGGGCCCACCACCAGCTCCTTTGCACTATTTAAATTCAAATACTTAGCCCCAGATTTGTCTAACCCAAACACCAAAGTTAGACACTCGGTGTTCACCATCCACCCTCAACCAGCTTCTGCATCGCTTCGCGGGCCATGCGCTTCCGATCAGCGGCTTTCGTATAGCGCTGCACTTCAGCCAGCGTTGCGTGGCCGGTGATTGCAGCGATCTGATGCGCGCTGCATCCGATCTCGGCGAGTCGGCGAGCCGCTGCCTTGCGCAGCCCATGTGCTGAAACATCAGGACAGCCAGCTGCATCGCACCATTGGCGCATTTTGTTTCCGAAGCCGGCGGGGGTGAATGGCTTACCCAAATGCGTGACCAAGAACGTTTTCACCCCGACAGTCGGAGTCGCATCGATAATGTCGCGCAGCTTAGGATGCAGAGGGATTTCGAGATGTGCCTCTTCGCCGCCCTCGGTCTTCCCCTGATCTATGGTGAGCACGCCGGCATGGACTTGGTGTCGTCCCATTTTCACGACGTCGCCGCGACGCTGCCCGGTGTAGAGCAGAAGCCCAAAAGCAAGCCGCGCCTTGGTACCGACGGCGTGCTTCTCCTCGTAACGCGCGATATGATCCTCCGACCAGGTCCGATAGCCGCGCGTCTTCGCCTTCTCGCGGGTGACGCCAAGTGTCGGATCATCGGGGATGCGCCCCTCTTTCATCGCCCATTTGAACATCGCTCGCACGGTATTTAGAAAATTCCGCTGGGCAAAAGGGGTCGCGGCCTTCTTGTTTACGATCCGCTGCATATGCTCGCGTGTCAGTAGCATGATGCGCCTGTCGCCTACGGTGCGATACAGTGGTAGCTCGCCATGCCTCTCGCGGAAGTTCTCAAGAATGTTTCTACGCGTTCGCCTTGTCTCCGCCGCAAGCGTTTTGAAAGGCGTCGACGATGCGGGCGAGCAATCAAGATACGCGGCTATCAATGCGTTCACGGTCCCGGCAACCGTGCGGGACGCACCTATGGGCAGCTTCTCACCCGAGATCGCCTCTTGATAGGCGAGCATAAAATCTTCGGACCCCGGCAATCCTGGCAGAGGAACCGGCTTGTAGCCTGGTCGGCGAAAGTAGCGCCGCACCTTGCCATGGCGGTCGCGATAAGCCTTCACATAGGCGAGCAAGGGTTTTCTCATGCGACTTCATCCCAGGGATTGCCAGCCTCACGCGCCGACTGCCCCGATGTCCTAGAAGCGTTCGCCGCAATTATGCGGATCGTCCCCGCCCGGTCGACTTCAACTCGCACAATATCCACACCTGCGGCGGCGACGGCCTTTACCGCCCGAGTCACATCCTGCTGCCGGAATGTGGAGGGGGCGCGACCCATTTCAGCATCCCCTCAGGAGATCACCGAGATCATCATCAGGCCCGGATGAGATTGCCGGTGGCCCGAGGCGCTCACTATCTGGTCGCCTCCCACCCTTGGCGTTTCCTGCTGGTTGCGGGCGCCGATCGAGGCACGCAGGGAGCTCTAAATCCGCCCATCGATCGTCGGCCAGCCCTCGGCCGACCGATTTTCTCTGGTCAAAATCGTTTGCACAGCCAGTTTCGGGGTTTTGATCCGTGCAAGCGTGCAAACCCGCATGGCTGTAGGATAAGTTGCCATTTTTCGATCCGTGCGGAACGACTTCTTGCACGGATGAAAAAATGCGAGAAGTGCCCATTCCATCCGCATTCGCACGCTTGCACGCTTCGGGAGGCCCAAACTGGCCGGGGCGGGCGTTTTGACCAGGAAGGTAGCGCTCCCACGCCGGCTCGAAGCTCGCCGGTTTGTACCCCTTCCCGTGTGGCAGACCCGGCGGGTGTACCG